>CAXTUO010000009.1:0-15201 GCA_964247175.1 uncultured Acetobacteraceae bacterium
GCGCTCCGTCGCATGGTGCGGCGCGCGGGACACCGCGAGGTCGCGGCCGGGCACCGACAGGACGATATGGACGTCGAACACGTTGCCCGTCCTGTGCTGGTTGTGCAGCGCCTCCACCGACACCCGGCAGCCGATGAGGTGGGGATGGCGCGCCGCCAGCTTGTCCAGCTGCTGGCGGATGTCCGCCTCCACCGCCGCGGACGGCTCCGTGTTGTGGAACGCGATGTCTAATGGCCGATCCATGTGTTTCTCCTGTTCAGAAGCGCAGCGTGGCGGCTGCGGGTGCCTGCCGCGGCATCCGCTCGCGCGGCACGGCGAAGGCGCGCCCGCCGTTGCGCAGCGTCAGCACGGCAGCCTGGTTCAGCAAATCCTCGTCGTCCGGCCCGGGCTTGCCGTGCGCGGTCAAAGGCCGGCCCGGCTCGAACCGGCCCCACAGCGTCTCGTCCTCGGCCACCACGACGCCGTCCACGCGGCCTTCCTGCGCCGCCGCCAGGATCTCCTCCAGGCGGATCGCCACCGTCGGCTCGGCCGTGCCCAGCCGGGCGTTGACCTGCTCGAGCACGCCGTCCAGCTCCGATCGCAGCTCGGGCTGCATCAGCTCGACCGCCTTGCCGTGCAGCTCCGCCTCCGTGAGGGCGAAGGGATTCAGGTGCAGCACGTTCGGATGCAGGCCGCGCAGCTGGGCATGCTTGGCGAAGTGCCCGGCGACGTGGGGATCGGCCACCAGCACGATTGGCGCGGGGTCGTCGCCGAGCGCCGCCTTGACCGCGATCGCGATCCGACGCGGGTCCGCCACGATCAACGCCATGCGGGCCTCGTCGGTCGCCTCGGCATCGGCGGCCGGGCGGGAGTCCAGCTCGGCCTGCGCCTCGATCGGCAGCGCTTCCAGCGGCACGGCCGTCCAATCGAACGGGGTCGCGCTCAGCAGCCGGACGTTGGATTTGCTGAGCGCCAGGATGTTGAAGCGGCGGTCGAGCGCCAGCATGGGCAGCAGGGGCTTGATGTGGAAGTCAGGCCCGACGACGACCTCGTCCGGCCGCGTCCACGGCAGCGGGACGGTGGTCATGCCCGCGGCCGGCGCGTCCTCGCCCGGCGCGTCCTCCCATCGGGTGAACAGCGCGAGGCAGGGATGGCGGTGCCGCGCGAAATCGGCGTCCGCGGCGAACTGCCGCAGCGGCTGCAGGACGGCGTTCCGGACGCGCAGGTCCATGCCTCGCCGTTCCAGCCGCTCGCCGGCGGTCTCGATCAAGCCGCGCAGCCGCGCATCCGGCGCACGCCGGTCGTGCTCGCCGGGGTCGATGGACAAGTAAACGGAGACGGTGCAGGCCGCAGGGGCCAGCAGCGTCGCGAAGATGTCAGCGTCGATCATCCCGCTGGCCTTCGGTGCGCCCCCAGCCCTGTTAGCGAGGTTTTCCGTCATGCCCATCCCCGGTGCTTCCGTGCTGGAATTGCTCATCCTGACTCTCCTGTAGGGACGTGGTTTTCACGCACCGTGCGCAGCGAACGCCTGGCTACGTGGCTGGATTGTTTCCGGGCGGGGTCGCTGCCCGACCAAAGTTCCGGGAGTTCGATGGAAAACAGGGCTATTCGGTTCTGATCATGCCGTGCCGGGAGCCGACGACTGATCGAAGCCGAGAGCGTTGGAGCAGAGCGTCAGACTGACGTTTCAGACGCCGTTGGCGCGAAAGCAGCCAGCACTCGTTTGTGAATGTAAGGTTAACGTCAAGGCGCGGCGCGGCGCGTTGTCACGACCATCGCGTGCCACCCAGGGCAGTGCTGGAGCCGAAGTCGCGCCGCCGTGCCGGCCCGCCATATCACAGGAGCCCCCCATGACCCAACCGAAGCAGCAGCAAACGCCTCCGGGCACCGAAACCGAGATGCAGCCCAAGCCCGATCACGGCGAGGAAAGCTACAAGGGCTGCGACAGGCTCGTGGGCCGTGCCGCCGTGATCACCGGGGGCGACAGCGGCATCGGCCGCGCGGTTGCCATCGCCTACGCGCGGGAAGGCGCGGACGTTCTGATCAGCTACCTCGACGAGCACGAGGATGCCCAGGAAACGGCGCGCTGGGTGGAAAAGGCCGGGCGCCGGTGCGTGCTGGTGCCGGGCGACATCTCGGATGCCGCGCATTGCCGGGCCATCATCCAGCGCGCGGTGGACGAGTTCGGGCGGCTGGACATCCTGGTCAACAACGCTGCCTTCCAGATGACGCGCACCTCGCTGGAGGAAACGCCGGACGAGGAGTGGATCAAGACCTTCAACGTCAACTGCAACGCCATGTTCTTTCTGACCAAGGCGGCGCTGTCGCACATGAAGCCAGGCTCGTCGGTCGTGAACACGACCTCGGTCAACTCCGACAAAGCGCCGCCCAAGCTGATCGCCTACTCCGCAACCAAGGCCGCCATCGCCAACTTCACCGCGAGCCTCGGCCAGTTGATCGCAGAGCGGGGCATCCGGGTGAACTGCGTGGCGCCAGGTCCGATCTGGACGCCGCTGATCCCGGCCACCATGCCGCCCGAGCAGGTCGAGAGCTTCGGCCAGGAGGTGCCGATGAAGCGGCCCGGCCAACCCAAGGAGGTGGCGACGCTGTTCGTGTTCCTCGCCTCGGACGATGCGAGCTACGTCACCGGGGCGCGCTACGCCGTCACCGGCGGCACGCCGATCCTCTGAGGCGCACCCGCCATGCAGTGGACGCCCTTGGCGCTAAGCACGCCGGTCGCCCAGCACGCCTTCGGCGGCCGGCTCATTCCGGACAGGCTCGGCCGCGCCGGCCTGCCGGAGGGCCGGATTGCCGAAACCTGGGAGTGCAGCGACGTGGACGGCAAGGGCGCCACCGTGCAGGACGGCCCGCTCGCCGGGCAGAGCCTGCGCGCGCTCATGGAGGGGCACCCGGACGAGCTGGTCGGCCGCGGCTGGCGCGGGCCGCACTTCCCCGTGCTGACCAAGTTCATCGACGGCACGGGGATGCTGCCCGTTCACCTGCACGCCGACGACGCGACGGCGCAGAGGCTGGAGGGCCAGCCCAACGGCAAGACGGAAGCGTGGCACATCCTGGAAGCCGGCGCCGGCGCCACCGCGCTGGTGGGTCTGAAGGATGGGGTGGACCCCGTCGCGCTGCGCGATGCGCTGTTCGCGCAGGAGTTCGACCGGGTGATGCGGCGCATCCCCGTCCGCGCCGGAGAAACCATCTACGTGCCCGGCGGCACGCTCCACTCCTTCGGGCCGGACACGCTGATCTACGAGATCGAGCAGACCTCCGACATCCAGCAGCACGCGATGCCTTGGAACATGGAGGACGGCTCGCCCGTGCCGCCGGACGAGCGGCGGAGCAATATCGAGAAGCTGCTGCGGGAGCTTCGGCCCGATCCGAAGCCGAACTTCGTCCCGCCGCTGCGCATCCAGGTCGATGAGGGCGTGGACCGCCAGTTCTGCACCGCCGGCCCCTGCTTCACCCTTGAGCGTTGGCGGGCAGGAGCGGGCGCCAGCATCCGCTACGCCTTCGATCACACGACCATCCTCAGCAATGTCGGGGCGTCCGTAGGGGTGCGCTGCGGCGGCTGGCAAGGGCAGCTCGCCCGCGCGGCGTCGCTGCTGCTCCCCGCCGTCCTGGGCGAGGTCGTGGTCGAGGGGCCGGCGGACGTGCTGTTCGGCTACCTGCCGGACTTGGAGCGGGATGTGTGCGCGCCGCTCCTCGCCGCCGGTTACGCGCCAAAGCTGATCGCGGGCCTCGGTGAGGGGATCCAATTCCCAATGACCAATTGTGGAAAGGCGAGCATGGAAGCGGAGGCTTCCGGCATCCCGGACGACAGGAAAAACCCGTAGGACGTGCCGTAATGGCCGAGTTCCTTCGGCGGAGCGTCGGAGAGGACCATGCGGCGGAGGCGGCCCGCAACAAGCGAACCGGGGCGAACAGGCGCCCCGGCCCACAAACAGCAAGGATCGCTCAGCATGAAACTCAAGCCCATTCAGGACCAAGTGGTCGTGATCGTTGGCGCATCGAGCGGGATTGGCCGCGAATGCGCGCTGCGCTTTGCCGAACGCGGCGCCAAGGTCATGGTCGCGGCACGCAGCGAACCCGGCCTGCAGTCGCTCGTGAACGAGATCGCGGCGCGCGGGGGCGAGGGCGCCTACGCCGTCTGCGACGCGACCGAAGCCGCCCAGGTCGAGGCCGTGGCCGACACGGCGGTGCAGCGGTTCGGCCGCATCGACACCTGGGTCAACGACGCGGCGGTGTCGGTGTATGCGCGCGTCGAGGACACGAAGCCCGAGGAGTTCCGCCGGGTGATGGAGGTCAACTACCTCGGCCAGGTGCATGGAGCGCTTGCGGCGCTGCCACGGCTGCGGCAGGCCGGGGGCGGCGCGCTGATCGCCATCTCCTCGGTCGAGAGCATCGTGTCACTGCCTTTGCACAGCGCCTACAGCGCCTCCAAGCACGCGGTGGAAGGCTTCATCGACGCGCTGCGCCGCGAGCTGATGGCGGACGGGGCGCCGGTCTCGGTCACCAGCGTGAAGCCGGCCACGATCAACACGCCGTTCTTCGACAACTCGCGCAACAAGATGGACGTGAAGCCCAAGGGTCCACCGCCCTACTACCAGCCCGCCGTGGTGGCGGATTGCGTGCTTTACGCGGCCGAGCACCCGGTGCGCGACCTGTTCGCGGGGGGTGCCGCCAAGGTGATGGCGACCACCCAGATGCTCGCCCCGAAGCTGGTGGACGCGGCGCTGGCCCGCGTCGGCATTCCGTCGTCGCGCACCGACGAGCCGGAGCCGGGCGGGGCGCCGGGCAACCTGTACTCGCCGCGTGCGCACGACAACCGGGCGGAAGGCGACTTCGGCGGCCAAGCCCGGCGCCTCAGCCTTTACACCTGGATGGAAACGCACCCGCCGGCCAAGGCGCTCGCCGCGGGCGGCGTGCTGGCAGGGGCCGCGCTCCTGCTCGCACGACGTAACGGGAACAGGTCCATGCGCCACCATCGGCGGGTGCGCTGACAGCACACTAGCCGCCCCGCCGCGGCGCCAGGTGTTCGGGAACGGTGGCTCCATCCCGTCCCCTGCCGAGCCAAAAAGGCTGAGTCTCCTCGTGGCGGAGAACCGGCGGTGAGCGGAAACGGGCCTTGAACGGTGGTGCCGCCCGACCGACCCGGCGTCAGGGACTGTCCCGGTCGGCCGCGCACGGTCCAGCGGCGCACGTCGCCAACCTGATTGCGCTCCGCGCTGCGTGAAGCTTACCCTTCGGCCGGGCGGCCAAGGCAATGCGTCCGCCGCCACCTTTCCAGCTCCTCCATCGTCACGGGCATGCGTAGTTCGGAAGGGCTGCGGGCGCGGCGGATGTCGAAGATGTCCAGCAAAACGGCAGCGTCGAGCGCTTCCGGGTCCTCGACGCCCGCCGGGCGCTCGAACGCGATGAAACCGTCCCGCAGCCGCGGCCTGCGCATCCAGCCGATGCAGGTCATGACGGCGCCGGTGATCCGGAGCGAAACCGCGTCCGGGCCGACCGCCAAGACGCATTCGTCCCCGTCCGGCAAGGCGAGGACCAGTTCGCTTCCCCGGCCGGCGAAGCCGCGGGCGGCGGCGAGGTCGGCGACCGGATCTGGGGCGGTCCCGCCCTCATAAGTCTCGGTCGCGAGCATGGCATCCGCCTCGCCCGAGAAGCAGCCGATAACCAGGGGAATGCCGGGCAGGCGGCCGTCCGCGCTTCTGCGCACGTAGGCGAGTTCCACAGCCCCGCTCGTGCGGTCCGGCACCGACACCTGCCACAGGCCGTGGCCCAGGTTCGCCAGCCAGGGCGCAGGGCCGGGCTTCTTGCGCCAGGGCACGGGCATACCGGCTTCTGCCTGCACGTCGAGCGCCGGCCGCCCTTCGGCAGCCGGGGGCCGCTGGCCGGCGTTGGCCTTCACGCGGCCCGGCCCTCGCCGTGGTCGGCTTGCCCCTCGAAGCGGTCTCGGTCGCGAGGCAGCAGCCGCACGGTGACGTGGATCTCGCGCTCGCCGTCGGTTCGGTCGACCACCTCGCCGTGCTGGTAAAGCCAAGCGAGCCGCGCGCCATCCGACACGGGGATGTCATACCCGGCCGTCACCAGGCCCTCCGAAATCCGGACATCGACCGCCTCCTTCAGCCGAGGCAGTCCCTCGCCCGTGCGGGCCGAGACCGCCACAGCGCCGGGTTGTGCGGCAACCTGCCCGACGCCGCCCAGGAGGTCGGCCTTGTTCAGCACCTCGATCGTGCGGGCGGACCAGTCTGCGCCCAGCGTGCCGTCCTTGGCCATGCTGTCCAGCACCCTGGCCACGTCCGCCCGCTGCGTCTCGCTGTCCAGGTGGGCGGCGTCGCGCACGTGCAGGATGATGTCCGCCCCGGCGACCTCCTCCAGGGTCGCACGGAAGGCTGCGACCAGCTCCGTCGGCAGCTCGCTGATGAAGCCGACCGTGTCGGACAGGATCACGCGGCGGCCGGACGGGAGGGCCATGCCGCGCAGCGTGGGGTCCAGCGTGGCGAAGAGCTGGTCTTCGGCGAGAACGCCCGCGCCGGTCAGGGCGTTGAACAGGGTCGATTTGCCGGCGTTGGTGTAGCCGACCAGGGCCGCCACCGGGAACGGCACGCGACGCCTTGCCTGCCGGTGCAGGCCGCGGGTGCGCCGCACCTCTTCCAGTTCGTGCTTCAGCCGGGCGATGCGCTCCCCGATCAGGCGCCGGTCGGCCTCGATCTGCGTTTCGCCGGGGCCGCCCAGAAACCCGAACCCGCCGCGCTGCCGGCCCAGGTGCGTCTAGGACCTGACCAGCCGGCTTCGCTGGTACTGCAGGTGCGCCAGCTCCACTTGCAGCGAGCCTTCCCGCGTCCGCGCCCGCTCGCCGAAGATGTCGAGGATCAACCCCGTGCGGTCGATGACCTTGCAGCCCCACTCGCGTTCCAGGTTGCGCTGCTGCACGGGGCTCAGCGCGGCATCGACGACGGCGAGTTCGACCGCGTGCTCTGCGATTGCCGCGCCGAGCGTGGCTACCTGCCCCTGGCCCAGCAGGGTCGAGGACCGGTGGCCCCGCAGCGGAACCACCGCGGCGTGCGCCACCTCCAGGCCGATCGACTTCACGAGTTCGACTGCCTCCGCCAGGCGCGCCTCGGGGTTGCGGGGATGATTGGGGCCTGCCCCTTCCCAAGGCAGGACGACCGCCGTGCGGGTCGGACCGTTCCCGGCGTCGGCCTGTGGTTGGAAAGGTGGGGAGGTCTTTGTCATGAGTGGCGGACCGTTCGCGGCGGGGGTGTCGTGATGCGCAGATGCAGGCAAGTCCTCGTCCCGATGCGGCCTCATGCCCGACGGTTCGATAGCACGTGCCCGCTGCGGCGTGGAGGGCGCGAAACCCAATTTGGGGAGAAAGCCGCTTCGTCGCCTCGTCTCACGTGGATGCTCCCTCGCTCCCGGGCGCTGACATGGGCGGGGCGGGACCGCTCCGTATGCCTGCGACCGTCACGAGTCGGTGTGCGAGGTGATGGCAGCCGGTTCTCACGGAACGCCGGCCGCTGCAGGCCGGCGCGGATGGCCTGCAGCGCCCACCCCCGACGGGCACCGCAACATCCCGGCTGCCTGTGCATTTCCACACAGCCGGAAGCCGCCACGAATGCCGCCCCCGATTCTGCCCTGCCGCCCCGTCGTCCCTTCTCGGATCACACTCCGGCGACTGCGGGTGTCCACGGCGCGGACCGGCAATCCCGTCCGCCCAGTCCGCGTTGCGTCGCCTCCAACACAAGCCGAGGAGGACCGGATGACGGACCAGGACAGCGCAGGCAAGCAGGGCGGCGACACCGAACAGGTAGAGAAGCTGCTGACCCAGGCGGAAACCGGCGGCGGGCGCACGGCGGCCCGGCCCAGTGGCCCCATGGGCATCGGCGGCCTGGCAGCAAGTGCGGACCAGCCCGGGAGCGTCCCGCTCGGTGGCGGCTTCGGTGAGCCCGCTGTCGGCGGCGGGACGGCCGACGCTCCCTCCAGCGTGTCAGGCGAGGTCACCAACGATGCGAGCCCTGGCAGCGGCGCGACCGGAGACCGGCCGTTGCCAGACACCGTGGGCCCAGACCCGGCCAAAGGGCATTAGGGCACACCACCAACTCGCGGGCTTGCAAGCAAGTTCATGGTCATGAACAGGGCGGCAGCGGTCATGTTGGGCGGGCAGGGCGCCTTGCTGCGTGTTCGCAGCCACACGGACCTGGGGCATTTGGCGCTCACGCCAGCGTGCTGGCAGCCCCGACCCAAACCAGTCCGGCAATGGGCGCTGGGGCGCTTCAACGGCCCACGCCCACGGCGAGAGGGTGCCGAGCTGGAATTTGTGGGGATGTCGGGCTGTGAGGGGCTTCGGAGTTGTGCCTGCCAGATGCGGGATGACATAGACAGGAGTGACATGAGATGACGGTTTCACTGAGGAACGCGCGGCCGGTCGAGGCCGTGATCTTCAACATGGACGGCTTGCTGGTGGACACCGAGAAGCTGGCGATGCGCGCGCTGGCTGTAGCGGCTTGCAACATGGGTGTCGACGTGCCGGAAGCGTTCCGCCATTCACTGATCGACATGCCGGCCGGCCAGTCCCGGCGCATGGCGGGCGACCCTGGCAGCCCGGGCTTTCCGGTGCAGGCCTACTTCGAGTCGGCTGACCGCTACATGTCCGAAGCGATCGAGGCGGGCGAGCTGCGGCCGAAGCCCGGTGCGCGCGAGTTGCTGGCCTGGCTGGAGGGGCAGGGCGTGCCCAAGGCGGTGGCGACGCGCTCCGGCCGGGCGAGGGCGGAGCATCACCTCTGGATGGCCGGCATCTACCGCTACTTCGAAGTGGTCGTGACCTGCGACGACTTCGGACGCGGCGAACCGCACCCGGATGCGTACCTGTGCGCGGCGGAAAGGCTGGGCGCACTGCCCTCCCGGTGCCTCGCGCTGGAAAGCTCGCATAACGGCGTTCGAGCTGCGCACGGCGCGGGAATGCAAGTCGTCATGGTGCCGGACGTGCTCGGACCGACGAACGAGATGCAGGCAAAGTGCGAGGCCGTCGTTCCCGACCTGCATGCAGTGCGCGAACTCCTTGGGCAGACGGACGCGAGCCGGCCGGTGTCCGCCCTGGTTGAGGCCGTTTGAGCCTGCGCCCTCACGCCGGGTGCGCACGGCCCGGCGCAGGTTTTCCGGTTCCTCTTTTTGCCTGGGCTGGCCGCCGGACGTGTTGGGGTCCACAATCGAGGCCAGGACCTTCGACGTCTGACTGAACAAGAGCTGCCAGCCTTCCACGGCGGCTACGAGCAGGCGGGGGGCCGTTAACAAGGGCTGCAAGTCAGAGCCGAACACCGAGGATGCGCAGTGTCGCTGCCAACGGTTGTGTCCCGTCAGTGCCTTGCCCGTTTCCTTGTTCGCGTGCTTGTGGGGCTTGGCATCGCGGCTGCCGTTGCGCGTACCAGGCGAGCGTTCCGAGGGGCTGAAAAGACAAAACGATGACGACGGCAACGAAGGCGGACAAGCGAGCGGCGAAGCAAGGCTCGGGCAAAGGCACCATCAGCAACGCCACGGGAACAGAGACCGGGCTTGGCAGCTCGGCAGAGAGCCGATCCAAGAAGGATGGCGTGCACAGCATCGTAGGGACAGGCTCGCCCAAAACCGCCCGGAACCGGCCCGGGCACAAGGCGAACGCTTGAACGGAGCGGACGGCGGAGGGCACGGGCATGTTCCTGACGCTGCCGCTGTCCGCTGGACCAGCATCGCCGGGAAGACAAGCCCGCTTGCCTTTGATCCCGGATGGGGCGGTTTGTTGCTGCCCACCTGATGGCAGCCCCCCAGACTTCCCTGAGCCTGCTGTTGCATAGCATGCGCGGCACGGCTGAACAGAGCTCGGTGCTTGTCAAAGATCAGCCCGAGACGGCAGGCGCAGTGCAGGCCCCACCGCAGTCATGGAACCTGACGTGGGACCTGAGCGCCGGGGGCTGAGGTCCTGAAAATGGAACTATGGCGAAACAGGCTATGGCGGACCTGGTCGCCGATGCGCCGCAGCGTGCCAGCTTGCGGCGCATCCATGGCGTCATCGGCGGCTTGCCGAACGGGCAGCGCCCACGTTCGGGCACAGCCTTGCTCTCCGCGGTCCGATCGCGGCGCCATCGGCTGGGTGCGGCCTGGTGCTTGGAACCGCTGCTTGCTGGGTGATGCGCGGCACCTCGCCGGCCCCAATCGCCGCTCCGACCGGCAATGCAATTTTGCCGCGATGGCACCATGCCTGTGCTGGACGAGCTTGCAAGCCGCATCCATGCCCTGCCGGCGGCCGGAGCCGCCGAGGCCTATGCGTGGTCGGACGTCGTCTTGCAACGAATCACGCGCCTGTGATGTATAGGGTGACCACTTGCGAGTCTACTGACCATGTTTGTCGCTGACCGGCAAAGCGCCATCCCTTTTCCAAGCTCCAAAACGTTTCGGCGTCGCGCTCATGGCTGCCTGCACGCGGTCCTGCCTGGCCGCCTCGCCCGAAACCGAATGACGCCCTGACCACAGGCTGCGCTTCGCACAGGTCCCCGCTTTCGCCGCGCTTCGACCCGCCAGTCCGAAATCCCCGGGCCAGACAGCGCACCTTGAAACATGCTCAGGAGGCTACCCATGCAGCAACGCCTTCAGCGGCCGGCTGCCGTACCGCTGGTGACGATCGACCCCTACGTCAACGTTTGGTCGTTCGCCACCCGCCTGACGGACGACTGGCCACGGCATTGGACGGGAACGAAGATGGCGCTGTATGGCGCCGTCCGGGTGGATGGCGTCGCTTACCGGTTCATGGGCGGCTCCGAGTTCCTGGCGCGCGAGGCCGGCCAGGTCTCTCTGACGGTGACGGCGACCCGCACCCGCTACGTTTTCCGCTGTGGCGAGATTGAGCTGGCGGTGACGTTCACCACGGCGCTGCTGCCGGACGACCTGAACCTCATGTCGCGTCCGGTCACCTACCTGTCCCTGGCGGCCCAGGCGCTGGATGCGCGCCCGCACGATATCGTGGCTTATATCGACATGACGGGCGAATGGGCGGTCAACCATCCGCATGAGCGTGTGTTCTGGAGCCTTCAACGCGCCGGGGATCTGCGCATCGGGGCGTTCCGGTCGGAACACCAGCATGTGCTCGCCCAGTCCGGCGACCATCGCCGCATCGAGTGGGGCACCGCCTTCCTGGCCGTTGCGGAAGACGTGGGCGACATGGTAATGGGCGACATCGACCACTGCCGCGACGCTTTCGCCCGCACGGGTCGGCTCAGTGGCGACCGCCTCCGCGCGTCGCAACCCTGCAAGGTCGATTACATCTCCGACCCGGTCGCTGCCGCCATGCTGCAACTGCCCACCGACGGCGCGGCCCGCCACGTGCTGATCGCCTATGACGACGAGTGGTCGATCGAGCTGATGCGGGAGCACCTGCGCCCCTGGTGGCGTCGGCACGAGGGCACCGATCCGCAGGCGATGCTCGCAGCAGCGATGCAGGAGACCGATGCCGTGCTGGCGCGATGCGACGCGTTCGACGCGGCGCTGACGGCGCGGGCGGAGGCGGTGGGCGGCCCGGGCTACGCCGATCTGCTGGGGCTGACCTGGCGGCACGCGGTCTCGGCGCACAAGCTCGTCGCCGGGCCAGACGGGCAGCCGCTGTTCTTCTCGAAAGAGAACTTCTCGAACGGCTGCATCGCCACGGTGGACGTGACCTATCCCTCGGCACCGTTGTTCCTTCTGTTCAACCCGGCGCTGCTGCGGGCCATGCTGGACCCGGTGATCGCATACTGCGCGTCGCCGGACTGGCCGCACCCCTTTCCCGCGCATGATCTCGGCACCTATCCGATCGCCAACGGACAGGCATACGGCGATTTCGGGACGCAGCGCGGAGCGGACGAGAACATCATCGAGACCCAGATGCCGGTCGAGGAGTCCGGCAACATGCTGATCCTGATCGCCGCGCTGGCCCGCGCCGAAGGCACGCCCGACTATGCCGGACGACACTGGCCGTTGCTGCGGCAATGGGCGGATTACCTTGTCGAGGTGGGTTTCGATCCGGGCGAGCAGTTTTGCACCGACGACTTCTCTGGAACGCTGGGCCACAACGTGAACCTGTCGGCCAAGGCCATCATGGGGATCGCGTGCTTCGCGCAACTCGCGGCGGCGCTCGGACACCATGCCGACGCCAAGCGCTATCGCGCCACGGTCGAGGCGTTCGCCCGCGCTTGGCTAGAACGCGCCCGCGACGGCGAGGGAACGCGCCTTGCCTTCGACCAACCGGGAAGTTGGAGCCTGAAGTACAACCTGGTGTGGGACCGGCTGCTCCGCCTCGACCTGTTTCCAGAGAAGGAAATGCGGCGGGAGCAGGCCTTCTATCGCGGGAAGGCCGAGCTATACGGCGTGCCGCTCGACGGCAGGGGAACGCTGACCAAGCCGGAATGGATGCTGTGGGCCGCTTGCCTGGCTGACGACCCGGCGCTGCTGCGCGGCTGGGTCGGCTGCATCCTGCGCTACGCCAACGAAACCCCGAACCGGGTACCGTTCTCCGACCTGTACTTCGCCGAGAGCGGACGGAAGATGGCGTTCCAGGCACGCTCCGTTGTCGGAGGGTTTCATGTGGCGCTTCTGGCGGAAGCCTGGAGCAAGGGGTAGCCTGCTTCTCCGGCCTCCCTGGATCGGCAGCGGCATTCCGATGGGCAGTGTCTCCTTTTCAGGAAATCCCGGTCATTCCAGCCTTCACAGGGGTGGGACGCAGCGACAAGATCGTGGATTGGAACCGGTGCATCAGCGACGGCAACGAATGCAACCTCGTGCAAGATCGTAGCGGCTGGCCATCACCTCCGCCTCCGGCCTTTGCGACCCCCAGACCCTTGGCACTGCATTGCGCCACCGCATGGCAGTTCGCCAGGGGTCATGCCGCAGGCCGCAGGGCTTCTGATCCGCCTTCACGACGGAACGCCTGGTGCTCCACGAGCAGGGCAAGTACCTCCGGTTTCTGAGCCAAGAGGTATCGCCAGCCCTCCATAGCCGCCACCAGGAGCCTGTCGGGGTCGAGTGGCAGAGGTTTCAGGTCGGCGCCGAACGCGGAGAACACGGTGTGCCACAACCGGCAATCGTACTCCGTCCGCACTTTGAGCGATTCCTCGTTCACCCGCCTGTCAAGCTCGGCGTCACGGAACTGGCCGACAGGCCTGGTGTGGAGCACGGGCGTGGCGTCGATGATGCCGATCCCTCGATAGTCCAAGAGCTTCGGCCAGACCACATCAAGGCCCCATCCCCACCCCGTCGTGGTGTGGTCCAGGGTCGGCAGCAACTGCTCCAGGGTGTCCCGCCGGAAGCACGGCACCATGATCTCAACGAAGCCCACGGAACGCGCATGGAAACTCTGGTTGCGCATCGTGCTGAAATGCTCGTAGTACGACTCTTCATGCAGCGCAGGCGCAAAAAGCCGGAAGTCCAGCGCCGCGGCAAGCTCAAACATCCTGCTGATCGTATCCTGGCTGGCGAACACGTCATCGTCGGGCAACCAAACGTAGTCGTACTCCCGCCAGCCGTCCCACGTCATCAGCAGTTTCTGCAGACCCGACCATTTGGGACCAGGGATCACATCGCCCGTGATGCAACCCGGCCCGGATTGCGGCGGGATCTCCTGGAAGGGACACAAGTAAAGATCCCAATTCCGTGCTCGCCGCTGGTCGATCCAACAGCGATGCAGCGAACCATTTCCGACGCGCGCCAAGACGAGACTCTTGCCCATAAATCCCCCGCTCCGCGGCCCACCATCGTCGTCCTCGGGCCTTGTTGCGTGCCGGAACCGGATTCTATCCGTTCTGGCACGGCATTTCAGGTGCAAGAACGCGGCAATCGGCTGTAGATCCAAGCACTCTCCAACATGTGTGGAGGCCCGGATCGGCACTGACCTCCTTCGACGCCATTCTTGCCTGCACCGCGCAATGCCGGGCGCCCCCAAATCGAGAACAAGCCCTTTCGCGCCCGTTCGGATCGCCCCCGCCCTTCAGGATGTTAGGGTCACTCTTTTCAAGGTCTTTGAACAGGACCCAAGTGCCGCGTTCTGATTTGACGAGCGGGCAGGAGCGGCACCATCTGGACCACTGTTTTCGAGCGGTTCGAGCAACACGCGCCGGCGAGCGTGATGGCGTGCGCAGCGCTGGAGCATGCGTTGCCAGCGGGCTGGCCGGATGCGAGAGCATCCAGCGGGATCGACGAGGTGTTCGACAAGCGCCGTGAGCGCCAATATTCGCGCGAGCTGCTGTTCTTCACGGTGATCGAATTGGTGACGCTGGTGTGCCCGGGCCTGCGCCCGTCGCTGCATGCGGCGGCGCGGGCGATGCCGGTCAAGCTGGCCGTGCTGTAATGACAAGATCAACCGCGCTGAACCCGGCATCCTGCGCGCCCTGGTGCGCGGCAGCGCCGAGCGCCTGGCGCCGGTGGCGACCGCCGTAGACGGCAGTACGACCCTGCCGGGCTGGCAATTGCGCGTGCTCGACGGCAATCACCTGCCGGCCAGCGAGAAGCGCCTGGCGCACCTTGAAAGGGATGGGTCTGAGGATCAACGGAACAGAAAGGCGATGTAAGCGTCGAGATGCTGGAGCGTGGGCGTTCAGCCGTCCTGGTTGAAGTGATCGTGCTCCCGCTGGCATGGGCGACGATGATCTACTTCGCCTCATGATCGGAGCGAAGCGGAGAATGCCAATCTAACCCCAGGCAGTACCCAGCAGGCGCTGGAACTCCCGGGCAACGGCGCCGTGGCACTCGCATGCGGCCGCTTCCAGGCCGGGGCGGTCCGTGACCGTGATTTGGCCGTTGCTGTAGCGGATGAGCCCGGCCTGCTGGAACAAACGCGCGGCGACCGTGACGCCGGAGCGGTGCACGCACAGCATGATCGACAGGAACTCTTGCGTCATCGGGAACTCGTCGCCGTGAGCCCGGTCGTGGGCGGTCAGCAGCCAACGGGCCAGGCGCTGATCCAGGGTGTGGCGTCCGTTGCAGGCCGCGGTCTGCGCCACCTGGGCCTGGAACGCCAAGGCGTAGCGCAGCAGCAGCTTTCGCAAGGCAGGGCTGCGGTCCTGTTCTTCTTGGAATGCAACGGCGCCGAGCCGGAGGAACGTGCCGGGCGCCTGGACCATGCTCTCGGTCGCGGCGCGGTCGCTGCCGAGCAGGAGCGGCAGTCCGACCATGCCGTCGAAGCCGACGATGCCGACCTCGGCGGCGCTGCCGTCC
>CAXTUO010000009.1:15301-16906 GCA_964247175.1 uncultured Acetobacteraceae bacterium
CAGTCCGACCATGCCGTCGAAGCCGACGATGCCGACCTCGGCGGCGCTGCCGTCCACCAACAGCGCCATCATCGACATCCAGCCGCTTTCCGGGAAGTAGACAGCTGTGATCGGCTTGTCCGGAACCTGGATGACCTCGCGCAAGCCGAACTCGACCGCTTCGAGCCGAAGCCATATCCGGGCCAGGTCCTCGGCCGGCAGGGCGGCCAGCAGGCGGTTCTGGGGCGCAGGGTGGGACGATTGGAAAACGGCCATGAGAGGCTCCGCGACGTGTGACGGCGGGAGCACAAACCTCTCTCAGGCACCCGCGCCAAAAACGTCAGCGGGCAATAACTTCAGCATACACGCATTCCGGCGCGCCGATGCCGGAAATCCGACAGCCGGCAGGACTGCGCTGCCCTACAGGTGGCACATGGCCGAAACATGCACCCAGCTTCCGAACCGGACCACACGGGTGGTGGCCGGAAAGACGGCCGCCTCACTTGCGGGGATCGTCGCCTTGCCACCCAACAGTCCAGCCGAGCTTGCCTCGTCCCGCGGCGAGCGAAGCAGCCACGCATACGAAGCCCGCATCGCCGAACTGGAAGCGGAACTTCTTGCGTTGCGCGAGCAGGATGCGCGCGCCTGCCTGATCCTGGACAGCGCGACCGACTACGCCATCATCACCATGGGCGCCCACGGCCGCGTGACGAGCTGGAACGTGGGTGCCCAGGCTATCATGGGCTACGCAGAGGCCGAGATCCTCGGACGGTCGGGGGATGTCATCTTCACCGCCGAAGACCGCGCCAATGGCAGGTTCGCCACCGAACTGCGCCGCGCGGCCGAGACGGGCCGCGCCTGCAACGAGCGTTGGCACTTGCGCCGGGACGGCACCCGCTTCTGGGCCAGCGGGCTGATGATGCCGCTGCTGGACGCGGACGGGCGACCGCAGGGTTTCCTGAACATCCTGCGGGATCGCACGGAGGTCCAGGCGGCCGTCGAGCGTCGCGAGTTGCTGATGGCCGAGATGAGCCATCGCATCAACAACACCTTCGCGATGGTGCAGGCCGTGGCCACGCAAACCCGGCGACACACGGAAACCGCCGCCGAGTTCGGGGCAGTGTTCGGTGCGCGCTTGAAAGTGCTGGCGCGCTCCAACGAGGTGCTGACCCGCGCCGACTGGCACGACGCGCCGCTGCGGGAGGCGATCGAAAGCGCGCTGGCTGCCCATGGCGACGAACCCGGCCGCATCATCGTCGAAGGCCCGGCCGTGCTGCTGGGGGCAAGCCTGGCCGTGGCGGTCAGCCTGTCCTTTCACGAGCTCGCCACCAACGCCGTGAAATACGGTGCGCTGTCCGTCCCGGCAGGTCGGGTGGAGGTGTCATGGGCTACCAGCCGAACGCGAAAGGGTGCCTGCAAAGTGGATATCGCTTGGCGTGAGCATGGCGGGCCCACGGTGGGACCACCGGTTCGGCGCGGCTTCGGTTCCCAACTGCTGGAGAAAGGCATGCCGTCCGGCGGGACGGTGAGGCTGGATTTCCAACCCGGCGGCCTGGAATGCCGCATGTGCCTGCCGCTGAGCGGCGCAACCCATCAGGAGGTCTCACCATGAACATCCGCGACTGC
>CAXTUO010000010.1:0-6762 GCA_964247175.1 uncultured Acetobacteraceae bacterium
GCCGCGAACGAGGGCGGTGAACCGACGCGCGAGAGACGCGACAACGGCGGCTTCCTTGTCCTGCTCGGCCCGCCTGACGGCCGCGCCGTCCGACGGCGACAATGCTTCGGTCGGGCGTACCAGCAGCTCCTGGGCGTGCTGCCGCGCCTCGTGTCATGTGATGCCGGCGGTCTCCAAGCCGAGTGCAACATTCTCCCGCGCCGTCTTCCAGGGCATCAGCGCGTCTTGCTGGAACAGGTAGCCGGCGTCGCGATTGAGGCCGTGCAACGTCTTGCCGAAGACCTCAACCCTGCCCTCGCGCGGCCTCAGCAACCCGGCGGCGGCATTGAGCAAGGTGGACTTCCCGCAGCCGGTCGGCCCCACAATGGCGACGAGCTGATGGGGTCCGATGACCAGGTCGGTCGTATCCACGGCGCGGTAGGTCTCGCCGCGAGGAAGCTGGAACGCGACCTGGACGCCGGCAAAGCGGATCGGCGCTTCGCCCGGGCAGGTCCCCGCGCCGGCTGCACCGACGTGCGTGAAGCTGGCCCTGCCGGGTCCGGACGTGTCTGCTGCAGGCATCCAGTGCCTCAACGCGAAATCTCCTCCAGTTCCTTATTGCGGGTCAGCGGTCCGAGCAGGCTGATCGAGGCGATCGCGATCACCATCGCCACCGCGATGAACCCGAAGACACCTTTGGTGCCATCGAAGTTGGCGAAGAAGAACGCGATGATGAAGCTGCCGAGGACGACACCCACCCGGCTGAAAGCGTAGGTGAAGCCGATCGCCCGGGCGCGCACCCGGGTCGGGAACAGCTCGGTCTGATAACTGTGGAAGGCGTAGGCCATCAGGTTCTGCGACAGGGTGATCGCCATGCCGCACGCGATCATCAGCGATATCGTCTGCATCATCGAGAACAGGATGCCGAAGACCGCGATGCTGGTCGCCGCACCCACGATCTGCCACTTGCGCTCGACCTTGTCGGCGAAGCCCCAGGCCAGCATGGGGCCGAACGGGTTGGCGATGGCGATGATCGATGCGTAGAGCAGGCTGGACCCGACGTTGATGCCCGTTTGCTGCGCGACCAGGGTGGGCACCCAGGCATTGAACCCATAGACGCCTACTGCCTGGAAGAACTGATACACCATAAGCATAATGGTCCGGTTGCGGTATGGCGGCCGCCAGATCTCGGCAAAGCTGCCGCGGGCCGCGAGATCCTCCGTCGAGTGGGCCGCGGGTGCGGGCAGCGGCGCGCCCTTGAGGTCGGCTTGGACCCGCCGTTCGATCTCGGCCGTCACTGCCTCGGCCTCGGCAAGGCGTCCCTGGTTCAGCAGCCAGCGCGGGCTTTCGGGCAGGCCTCGACGGAGGAACCAGACGAACAGCGCGCCACCCGAGCCTATGGCCGCGACCCACCGCCAGCCATCCCAGCCGAAGGGCGCGTGCGGAACCAGCAGGTACGCGAGGAAGGCAACGACAGGCAAGATGGCGAACTGGATTGTCAGGCTGGACACGAAGGCGCGGCCGCGCAGGTGTTTGGGGACGATCTCGGCGATGTAGGTGTCGATCGTCACGAACTCGATGCCGATGCCGATGCCGGCGACGAAGCGCCAGAAGCAAATGCTCATCCCGCTGTTCTGGAACGCCATCATCAGCGTCGCGGCGGAGTAGGCGAGCATGGAATACGTGAAGATTGCCGGCGGCCGTAGCGATCCGCGAAGTAGCCGAACAGCGCGGTGCCGATGAAAAGCCCGCTGAACAGCGACGCGACGAACAGTGCCGGACCCGAGAACATCCCGACAGTCACGCCGCTGAGCAGGCCGGCCTGGACGATGCCCGGCACGACGTAGCTGGTCATGGCCAGGTCGTAGAACTCGAACATGCCGCCGAACGAGAGGAGCGCCACCAACGTCCAGACATGCCTGGTGGCGGGAAGGCGGTCCAGGCGGGCGAGGATAGCTGCGGCGGAGGGTGCAGCGGCTCGGGAGTCCAAATCAGCCAGGGCTGCGCTGCCGATGTCTCCAGCGTCCGTTGTCGTTGACATCCTGCTCCCCAATGCGCGACCGCGCCGTCATTGTTCTTGGTTCGACGCTACAAGCCCTCGTTCACAACATTTGTTCATTATTTGGACACTCAGGCTCTCGGATCTAACATGGGCGGTTTGGGTTTGCTTTGTCAAGAGACAGTTTTCTTGACAGTAATGCTGAACTGTTCCAGCGTTGGCACCATAAGAAATACCATATAGTGGACATCTGAATCCGTGTTTGATCGAGTGACGGAGGGAGGCATTGCCGAACGTGGGCAGCGACAGCGATATTCAGGCCCGGAGTGCCATCGAGGCGTTCGAGCGGGACAAGCTCGCATTCCAGGCGAACGTGGCGCAGTTCAGGGACCAGAAGACCTTGTTCTGGCAGGTGCCACTCTGGGCGCTGACGCTTACCGGCGCCCTATGGTATGGCGCCGCGACTTCCGCGCTGTCCTTGCGCGTGCCGTTCCACGTTGTTGCCGCGTCCTTGGACCTTGCCGTCATCGTCGGGCTTTATCGGGTCCGCCACGTCATGAGCGCGAGCATGCTGCTCATCCAGGCATTCAACCCGGCCGCATTCCCCCATGCCCGGAGCACCAATCTTTTCAACGGCAGCTGGTCGCTGATGATCGGGTTCGCCGCTGCCCTCGGGATCGCAGCCGCCTGCTCGCTCATTGCCATCCTGGGGCGGTTCTAAAGCATGGTCGGCGAGGCCAAGCTCCTGGCGGGTCGATGGTTGCGCAGCAGGTCGTGAACGGCTTGGTCGCTGGCGCGGCCTACGCCCTGTTCGCGCTGGGCCTCACGCTCGTCTTCGGCGTGCACAAGATCCTCAACCTGGCCCATGGCGGCATCTTCATGGCGGGGGCGTTCATCGGGGTGCATGCCGTTATGGCCGGGCTGCCGCTGCCGGTCGCGCTCATCGTTGCGCTGCTCGGCAGAGGCACCTTGTCAGTGGTGGTCGATGTCGTCGCGTTTCGTCGGCTGCGCCGCATCGGAAGTCGAGTTCGCGGCCATTGTTTCGAGCATCGGCGCGAACCTCGTGATCGTAAGCGTGGCGCAGCGGCTATCGGAGTCCGATACTCTGCGCTTCCCGTTCGGCACCTTCCCGGCGGTGTTCTACCGCGGCCTGGGACTACGGATTTCCCTCCTGCAGCTCGTGATCGCGGGTGGCGTGGCGATCCTGCTGCTGGGCTTACCTGGTATATCCATCGCACCTCGTTCGGGCGGCAGGTGCGGGCGGTGGCCTCAAACGAGCGCACAGCGGCGCTGCTCGGCGTAAATCCCGGCTTCGTCTACTTCCAGGCCTTCTTCCTGTCAGGCGCGCTGGCCGGGGCAGCGGGCGTGCTGATCAAGCTATCCTTCAACACGGTCCACTTCATGATGGGCGACACATACCTGTTGCGCGCCTTTGTCGTCGTCGTGCTCGGCGGCATCGGGAGCATAGCCGGTTCCGTCATCGCCGGGCTCCTGCTGGGCGTGATCCAGACGCTCACGGCGGCCTACCTGCCGTCCGGTCCAGGCGATGCCATCATCTTCTGGTAAGGGCCCGTTCCGAACGAGCCGACGATGGCGCAGATCGACGCCATGTTGATGATGGAGCCGCCGCCCGCGCGCTGCATAGGCGTGATCATCGCGCGCGTGGCGAGGAATGTCCCGGTCGCGTTCACTGCCATCACACGGTTCCACGTCTCCAGCGTCTGATCGGCCAGCGCGCGGCTTGGCGCCGAGCCGCCTCCGGACGCGTACGGCATGCCGGCGATTCCCGCGATGTTGGCCAGGACGTCGACTGTGCCGTACCGCCGTTCCGCCTCGGCGACGAGTTGCAGCCATCCTGCCTCGGACGTCACGTCGAAATGGTGGTACTCGGCCATCCCGCCCTCAGCGGCAATGCCTGCGGCCTGCCGTTGGCCAGCCGCGTCCTGCATGTCGCACAGGAGCACGACGGCATCGTGGAGCGCGAAGGTTCGCGCCGTCTCGGCCCCGATCCCAGACGCGGCACCCGTCACGATCGCGACCTTGCCGGCAAACCTCGCCTTGGACGTCATGGGATGGCTCTATGCTCCGTAGGTGAACTCGGCCGAGCCGATGCCGCCGATCCGTGCGCGGACGTGCTGCCCGGGCTTGATCGGGACCATCGGGCCCAGTGCACCCGTCAACACGATGTCGCCGGCGCGCAGCGGCTCGCCCTGGGCGGCAAGGGTCGTTGCCAACCAGGCGGCCGCGCTCATGGGGTGGCCGAGGCATGCGGCGCCGCATCCGATGGACGCGACGGCGCCGTCCAGCTCGAGGGCCATGCCGCAGGTGTAGAGGTCGAGCTGCGCCGGATCCAGGTGCGTCCTTCCCAGCACGAAGAACGCGGACGAGCCGTTGTCGGCCACCGTGTCGGCGAAGCTGATCCTCCAGTCCGTGATGCGGCTGTCGACGACCTCAATGGAGGCCACCACGGACGCGGTCGCAGCCAGCATGTCCGCGGCAGTGGGGTGCGCCTGGTGGACGTCGCTGCCCAGGATGAGGGCAATCTCCGCTTCCGCCTTTGGCTGGAGCGTGCCGGCCCGGGGCAGGATCCCGCCATCCTCGACCTGCATGTCCGCGAACAGGACACCGAAATCGGGCTGGTCGACGCCGAGTTGGACCTGCACGGTCTTCGCTGTCAGCCCGATCTTGCGACCGACGATCCTGCGGCCGCCATGCTGCCAGCGCCGCGTGTTCAGCGCTTGCACGGCATAGGCACCTGCCGCGTCGGTCGGCTCCAGCCCGTCGCGGAGCGGGGCAACGGGGCCAACTCTGTACGCGGCGTCAAGGCGGTCTGCCAAATCCTGATACGTAGCGTTCATGGATAGATCCTGCCTCAGTTAGGTATCCTTAAGGGCCAAGGTCGCGTCGGCCAGGCGGTCGGGGGCGATGCGGGCGCCCTCGGCCACCAGCCGCTTGCCCTGCACGTAGTCGCGCGTCGCGTTCACGCAGTCGAAGGCGATCACTCGATCGTCCCGCAGGTAGGCGACCGTGAAGCTCCGTGTGGCCGGGTCGCCGCGGACGATCGCCGTGTCATGCCCGGCCGATAGCCCCACCGTTTGCAGCTTGAGGTCGTATTGGTTTGACCAGAACCACGGAACGGCGTCGTATGACACGGCCGCGCCGGTCAGGGCCTTGGCGACGACGGTGGCCTGGTCGACGGCGTTCTGCACGGACTCGAGCCGGATCATCCTGCCGCCGGCGTAGCGGTTCGCGTGCAGGGCGCAGTCCCCGATGGCGAAGACGCCGGTCAGGGTGGTTCGGCACCCCTGGTCCACCTGCACCCCGTTGCCGCAGGTGGCGCCCGCGTCCTCGAGCGGCTGCACGGCGGGCACGATGCCGATGCCGACAATCACCATCTCGCAGGGCAGCACCTCGCCGTCGGCAAGTTGCACGCCGGTCGCGCGGCCGTCCTGCCCGACGATGCTGGACACCACTGCGCCAAGTCGGACCTTCACGCCGTGGGCTGCGTGCTCGGCTTGAAAGAACCGGGACAGCGGCTCTCCCGCCACACGGGCTAGCACGCGGTTCTGCGCCTCCAGCACGGTCACGCGCTTGCCGGCCTTGGCGAGCACCGATGCTGCCTCCAGCCCGATGTAGCCGCCGCCGATGACCACGGCGTGCCGTGTGGTCGGTAGCTCGCCGCGCATCCGGTCGGCGTCGGCGCGGGTACGCATGGTGTGGACGCCGGCCAGGTCATGGCCAGAGCAGGAAAGCCGCCGCGGCGCGCCACCCGCTGCCCAGACCAGGTTGCCGTATCCGACCGCCGAGCCGTCCGCGCAGCGGACTTGGTGGAGTTCCGGTTCCACGGCCACGACATGCCGCCCGGCCAGGATGGCGACCTCGCGATCCTGCCAGAACCGGGCCGGGCGGATCAGCAGCCGGTCGAAGGCTAGGTCGCCCGAAAGATAGTCCTTCGAAAGCGGCGGGCGTTCGTAGGGCAGGTCCGGTTCGTCGCCGAGCAGCGCTATCGACCCTGCGAATTTTGCGTGGCGCAGGGCGGCGGCGGCCTGCGCCCCGCCATGCCCGGCACCCACAATCAGCACATCCCAGCGGTCCATGGCCCGCGCCCGCGCTAGGCTGCACTCGGCTGCAGCGCCAGGGCGGACACCTTGGACAGCACGAAGCCTTCATAGTCCCTCACGGCAACCTCCTCGCATTTCTGCCGGTAGGTCCCGAAGCCGCCGGGGTAGGGCATGAAGATGCGTGGCTTGCCGGGCACGTTGGCTCCGAGGTACCAGGATGCGGCTTCGTAGAAGAGCGTCTTGGCCGCCTCGGCGTTGACATGCTCGACCCAATCGTCCTCGGCTGCGTCCTGCGGCTCGATCATGGCCAGGTCGCGGACCCGCATCGCGGCGATGCAGCCGGCGATCCACTCCACGTGCTGCTCTATCGCGACGACCACGTTGCCCAGCACGGAGGGGCTGCCGGGCCCAGCGACGAAGATCAGGTTAGGGAAGCCGGCCGTCATCAACCCAAGATAGGTGCGTGGGCCTGCCACCCACTTGTCCTGGAGCGTCTGGCCGCGGCGGCCCGTTATCTTGATGCTGAGCACGGCGCCCGTCATCGCATCGAATCCGGTCGCGAAGACGATCGCGTCGAAGGGAAGGTCGCTGACCGCTGTGTTGATGCCGGAAGGAGTGATCCTGCTGATGGGTTCCCTGCGGAGGTCGATCAGGCGGACGTTTGGGCGATTGAAGGTTTCGAAGTAGCCGCTGTCGATGCAGATGCGTTTCGCGCCGACCGGG
>CAXTUO010000010.1:6772-16356 GCA_964247175.1 uncultured Acetobacteraceae bacterium
GGCGTGAGCGCCGCGCGAGTTGCCGGCTCCTGAACGATCGAGGCGATCTTGGCGCGGATGAAGTCCGCAGCGTAGGCATTCGCGGTCTTGTCGCGCGCCAGGTCATGGAACGCCCGGGTGAAGCCGGTGCCGCCAGCCTGCCAGCGTGCCTCGAATTCCTGCTGGCGTTCCTCGTCCGTCACCTCCAGCGCGGACTTGGTTCCAACCGTGTAGAGCGTGCCGGACGGGCGCTTGCGCGCTTCCTCGCGGAATTGCGCGTAGTTCGATTTCCAGTGCCGCTCGTAGTCCGGCGCCATCGCCGCATTTCGCGCGGGGATGCTGTAGTTGGCGGTTCGCTGGAAGACCGTGAGCTGGGCAGCCTGCTCCGCGATAAGCGGGATGGCTTGCACGCCCGACGAGCCGGTGCCGATGACCGCCACGCGCTGCCCCGTGAAGTCCACGCCGTCATGGGGCCAGTCGCTGGTGTGGTATGTCGTGCCGCCGAAGGTCCCGTAGCCGGCGATATCGGGTACCTTGGCGTGGGACAGGCAACCCGTCGCCATGATGCAGAACCGTGCGGAAAGGCTTCCCCCGGCGACGGTCCGCACGAGCCACAGCCCCGTATGCTCGTCGAATGTGGCGGACTCTACGCGGGTGCCGAGGCGGATGTGCTCCCGCAACCCGAACCGGTCGGCGACGTGGTTGAGGTATCTGAGGATCTCGGGCTGAGTGGCGTAGCGCTCCTGCCATGTCCAGTCCTGCTGCAGGTCCTCCGAGAACGAGTAGGAGTACTGCATGCTCTCGACGTCGCATCGAGCGCCGGGGTAGCGGTTCCAGTGCCACACTCCGCCGAGGCCATCCGCGGCTTCGAGCAGCCGCACGCTGAGGCCGAGGCCAAGGAGCTTGTGCAACGTGTAGAGGCCGGCGAAGCCCCCGCCGACGACGATGGCATCCAGCATGTCTGTATGGGGCGCCTGGCGCACGGCTAGGCGATGGGGCTTGGTCGCAGGCACTTGTATGATCCTCCGCGCAAACTGTAATGTCCGCAAATTGGACATTTTACATGTAATGATGATAGCGGCTGCAGAGAGCCAAGGTCAACAATCAACTGGATACGCACTTCTTCATCCGGTTATTGAGGCGCGTTACCAAACATAAGTGTTGCACAGATAGTCCAATATATGGAATACAAGCGGCAAGGAAGTTCTGCGCTATGCAAGTCACCATCAAGCACCACGCCGGAACGGCCACGCGCGAGGGATTGCCGGGCCATGCCGCCTGACGCTCACCTGCATGTGCCTGAGGCGGCGTTGACCGACTTGCGCGAGCGGCTGGCCCGCACGCGCCTGCCTGACCAGGCGCCTGGCGCGGCGTGGTCCTGCGGGACCGGCACGGCTTTCCTGTCGGACCTGCTCGGATATTGGCAGGCCACGTTCGACTGGCGGGTCCAAGAGGCAGCACTCAACGCCTTTCCACAGGTCCGGACGGAGGTTGCCGGCATCGGCCTCCATGCCCTCCACGTGCCGGGGGTGGGCCCCGCACCGAAGCCGTTGCTCCTGCTGCATGGCTGGCCCGGGTCGGTGTTCGAGTTCATCAACATCATCCCTCGTCTTACCGACCCGGCCCGCTTCGGGGGCGACGCCAAGGACGCCTTCACCGTGATTACGCCGTCGCTGCCGGGCTTCGGCCTATCGTTCCGTGCCGGCCAGCGGCGGTTGGACCTGGTCGAGATGGCCGACGTTTTGGCGTCGCTCATGACCATGCTCGGCTACGAGCGGTTTGGCACCCAGGGCGGCGACTTCGGGGCGGGGATCTCGACCCGCCTCGCCTACGCCCACCCCGACCGGATCATCGGTGCCCACGTCAACATGCTCGTGGCAGTCGGCCGCGACCCCTCTGCCTTCCCCAACCCGACCAGCGAGGAGCGCGCCTACCTCGACCAGCTTGCGGAATGGGATCGCGAGCATGCGGGCTACCAGTGGATGCAGGGCACCCGGCCACAGACCCTTGCCTTTGCGCTGACCGACTCGCCTGCCGGGTTGGCGGCATGGATAGTCGAGAAGTTCCGGGCCTGGTCCGATTGCTGCGGCGACCTCAGCCAGGCGATCCCCCGCGACCGCATGCTCGCCAACATAGCGCTGTATTGGTTCACCGGTGCTATCGGCTCAAGCTTCTGGCCCTACTACGCGAACCGGCACGGGCCGAAGCTCATCCCGGACGGCGCCACGATCGGCACACCTTTCGGCTACGCAGAGTTCCCGGGGGAGATTCTCCGTCCGCCGCGCTCAGCCGCGGTGCGAGTGCTCACAGACGTGCGCCGATGGTCCGTAATGCCCCGTGGCGGCCATTTCGCGGCATTGGAACAGCCCGCCCTGCTGGCCGACGACATAGCCGCCTTCTTCCGCGAGCTAGGTTGAACCGCGTGGTCGAGCACTCGGAGTTTGGTCAGGACCGCCAGCACCGCGCCAGCGTGCTTGCGATGAAACCGGCGACGTCGCGGACCGCCTCGCCGCTCTGGCTGATTGAGTCGCCCATCGTCATGAAGCCGTGCATCGTGCCGAGGTAACGCCTGGCCATGACGGGCACCCCGGCTTCGAGGAGCCGCGCGGCGTAGGCCTCGCCCTGGCCGCGGAGGATGTCGTCCTCGGCGGTCAGGACGAAGGCGGGCGGCAGGCCGGCGAGGCTCGCGGCGCGCAGCGGGGAGATCCGCGGGTCCGTGCGGCGCTCTCCGGGCGGGACGTACTGCTCGACGTACCAGGCGAGTTCCTCGCGGGAAAGGCGCGGGGGCACGAACTCGGCCAAGGAGGGAATCGAGGTGTCTGCTTCCACGACCGGATAGGCCAGCACCTGCATGGCGAGCGCCGGACCTCCCTCGTCGCGGACCAGCAGGGTGGCAGCGGCCGCCAGGTTGGCGCCTGCGCTGTCGCCTGCGATTATGAGTGGGAGCGGACGGCCTAATCGCACGGGGAGCTGCTGCGCCGCCCAGCCAAGGGCGGCTCGCACGTCTTCGAGTGCCGCGGGGAAGCGGTGCTCCGGCGCGAGCCGGTAGTCCACGGAGAGTACAACGCAGGCGGCTTGGTTCGCCAGCAGCCGGCAGAGCGCGTCCCAGCCCTGGACGTCGCCCAAGGCCCAACCGCCGCCGTGGAGATAGACGATGGCACCCTGCGGCGTGCCGTGCGGCACGTAGAGGCGGACGGGCAAGGGGCCGCCCGCCGTGTCGATGGCCAGGTTCTCGATCGCGGCGACGGCTGGCCCCTGGGCGCGCTTCGCCTGGGCCGCGGAAAGGATGGCGCGGAACTCCGGCAACGGCACGTCCCGCACGCCGGGGATGCCACTGTGGCGGAGCCTCTCCAGGTAGGCAGCGTTCGCGGCGTCCAGCGGCATGGCGCCGTTCAATCCGTGGGTGCGATGGTCACACGCATGCCGTCCAGTGCTTCGCTGACCGGTATCTGGCATGACAGGCGGGAGCCCGGCCGGAACGCGGAGGATCCCTCCAACAGTTCCCGTTCGTCGACGGTCATGGCCGGCAGAAAGGCGAGGTCGCCGGGCTCGAAGTAGACCTGGCAGGTCGCGCAGGAGCAGGAGCCTCCGCATACGGCCTGCAGGTCGTCGAGCCCGGCGTCGCGGATGGCCTGCATCAGCGTCAGCCCGGCCTTCGCCTCGACAGCCGCACCCTGGCCGGCGAGGTCGGTCACCGTGATCGTGGTCATTGCGACTTGTGTCCTTGTCCGGTTCCCGTGCTCAGTGGCTGTGCTTCTTCAGGAACTCGAGGTGAAGCTGGTTGAACTCGTCCGGCTTCTCCCACTGCGGCCAGTGCGCGCAGTCGTTGATGATGACCAGCGTCGCGTCCGGGATAGACCGCTGGAAGCGCTCGCCCGTGGCGATCGGCGCCGTAGGGTCGTGATCGGTCCAGATCACCAGCGTGGGCGCCTTGATCCCGCCCAGGGTCTCCTCTGTCAGCACGTTGCGCATCCGCGTCTCCATGTGCTGCAGGCACAGGATATGCTCCATGGTGCGCACGAAGCCGGGCTGCGTGTAGATTCCCATGCGCATCTCGACCAGGTCCTGCGTAACCATGCTGTGGTCATGCATGAGCCATTCGAGCCGCTTGCGGACGCTGTCCGGGGTAGGCTCGGAGACGGCCTTCATCGTGATGTTGTAGACCCGCTTCATCACCTCCGGGTCCGTGTTGAAGCCACCCGCGGTGTTCAGCGTGAGGCTGGCGGTGCGGTCCGGGTGGTCCATCGCGAACTGGGCCGCGATCCATCCGCCCATGGACTCGCCGTGCAGGTGGATGCGCTTCAGGCCCAACGCGTCGCATACGTCCAGGAGGTGCGTGACATAATGCTTGATCTCATAATCGTGGTCCGGCTTGTCAGTATAACCGTGTCCGAGCATGTCGATCGCGATCGTCCGGAAGTGGGCGGCATGGGGCAGCAGGTTGCGGTGGAAGGCCTCGAGGTGACCGCCAGTGCCGTGCAGGAAGACCACGGCCTCCTTGGCTTCCGAATCGCCGGCTTCGACGTAGCGGGTGCGTACTGGTCCGGCCTGGACGAAGCTCAATCGGACGCTGCCGTTGGCGATTGTTGGCCAAAGATTCATCGGAACACCTATGGTATCTTGTTTGACAAGGACCTGCCGCACTGCGCCCGGCGCTGCCGCGGCCGGAGGGAGGGATCGGCCGTGCCGGCTAGGCCGCCGACGTTATCCGCGGGTCAGTCGGATGCGTCTCGGGCGACTTGCAGGCCATCTCGAGGACGAACCACTGGCCGCCGGAGGGCGAAGAAACCGTGAAGTTGGTGTCCTCGGGGATGTCGATCGTCGTGCCAGGGCCGTACGTCGTCCCGTTCACGACGAACTCGCCTTCGACGACGTAGCGGATCTGACGATACTTGTCGTTCTGGACGGTCGGCTTGCTGCCGGGCTTGAGCTTGGCAAGGGAGAAGACGACACCGTCCCTGAATGACAGCATTTTCACAAGGCTATCCGGAAGGCGGGACGCCTCCCAGGCGACCTGGTCGATGCTGGTGGAGATCAGTTCGACCAAGGCAGGCTTGCGCTTTTCTGACATGTTTTCCACCCTATCGCTATGGGCGTCCGTTCCACATTACGGACATAAATGTGATGCATTCAACTTGCTCTGCGGGAGTAAGCCTGTCAAGACGAACATCGTAGTTCACATGATGGACAAACAATGAGGATGGTACGTGGCAGACCAGAGCATAGCGTCCGCAGCGGGCGCACAGACGATCGGCCGGGCTTTCACGGTACTTCGCCTGATCGCCCGACGCGGCATTACGGGGATGCAGCTCACGGAAGTGGCGGCGGCGATCAACCTGCCGCACCCCACCGCCCACCGCCTGTTGCGGGCGCTTGTCCAGCAGAATGCCGTGGAGCAGGACCGGACGACGCGGCGATACAAGATCGGGCAGGCGCCGTTCGAGCTGAGCCTGGCATCCGGCTACTCAGGGCGATACCTGGCCGACAGGTACCGCCCACTCCTGCAACGGTTGCATGCCGCGACTGACGACACGGTGTACCTGGTGCTGCGAAGCGGGTTCGACGCGATCTGCGTCGATCGCATCGAGGCTCGGACATCGGTGCGGATCGTGGCACTCGACATCGGCGAATGGAGGCCGCTCGGCGTGGGTGCGGCCGGCGCCGCCTTGCTGGCCGCCCTTCCAGACGCCGAGATGGAGGCGTGCTTGAAGGTGAATGCCACCGAGTACGGTCGCTACCTCGGCTTGACCGAGCGTGAGGTCCGCGCACGCGTCAAGTTGGCCCGGCAAGATGGGTTCGGTTTCACGAAGTACAACCAGCCCGTCGGGACTAGCGCTGTTGGAGTTGCGCTGCCGCTGCCGGGCGGCATCCCGTACCTCGGTGTCAGCATCGGATCCTTGGACGACCGCATCGCATCGCGTCTCAAGATGCTGAAGCAGCTTCTGCAGGCCGAGGTTGACCAGATGTCCCGGGAAGCCGAATCCGCTGCAAGCGAAACGTACGAACGCCTTGCCAAAAGCTCAGTCGTCTGAGAGTCTGTCTATATGATGGACATATTTGCGTTGCTCACGGCGCGCTCGCAGCATCTACCAGCCCTATGTGGAAGCCATACGTCAGAAGCGTTGACAAAGTCGCGCTGCAAGTCCAACTTCGATTAGCGCGGTTGTTTCCATATGATGGACTTTTATCATCAGACCGTGCAATGCCGGACGAGGTCTGGCCTGAAAAGGGAGAACAACGTGTCAGCGCACACTGCCGAAATCGGCCTTGCCGACCTCACAACCTGCAACTCGAACGACACCGAGTGGGAGTCGACTAGATTTCCGACGCAGTTCGTCAAACAGCTTTCGTTCCGGGACGGCGTGGCTTTCTTCCTCACGAAGACGCTGCCGAACGGCTACACCTTCCCCCACCAGCATGACTTCCGTCAGCTCCGCTACATCATGGAAGGGGAGTACATCATCAACGGCAAGTCATACGGGCCAGGCTCGCTGGTCGAGTTTCCGGACAAGACCGTCTATGAGGTGCATGTGCCGGATGGCGGCGTGTTCCTGACCATCCAGATGCCCGGCAAGAACGGCCGCGGGCCCGATGACCCGCGTGGACTTGCCTACGGCGGGCCGTCCAGGACCCCCTGACCAGTTGCGTTGAGGCGGCGGGTCGTCCTGTGCCCGTCGCCTGTCGCGACCAAGCGCGCCCGAAATGACATCGGGAAAGTAAGCCGATCGCCGGCAACGAACGAACGGCAAAGTCGAGAGCGGCAAGGAAACCTTACGTGCCGATCCCAGTCCTGGACATCGACCCCTATGAAACCGACTACTTCGCCGACCCATTTTCCCGCTGGAAGGCGATGCGAGACGCCGGCCCGGTCGTGATGCTTGAAAGATACGGTGTCTATGCCTGCGCCCGCTACGCCGAGGTGCGTTCCAGCATCGAGAACTGGAAGGACTTCTCCAGCGCCCGCGGCACCGGGCTTGCGGACTTCAAAACCGAGGAGGCCTGGCGCCCTCGCAGCATCACTTTGGAGACTGACCCGCCGGAGCATACGCGGACCCGCCGGGTCATGGCGCGGGTGCTGTCGCCGGTCGCCGTGAGCGCGCTCCGGCCGCAGTTCGAGCGAGAGGCGGGACGGCTTGTGGACTCCCTCGTCGAGCGCGGGGAGATCGACGCCATCCGCGACCTCGCTGAAGCGTTCCCCCTGGAGGTGTTCCCTGACGCCTTCGGCATGCCGCGCGAGAACCGGCACTTCCTGCTGCCGTACGGCAACATGGCATTCAACAGCTTCGGCCCCCGCAATCAGCTGCTGGAAGACTCGGTCCGGGACGCCGAACCCGTGATCGAGTGGATGCACGAGCAGATGACCCGCAAGGCTCTGACCCCCGACGGCCTGGGAGGCGGCATCCATGCGTCCGCGGACTCTGGTGAGCTGACAGAGGAGGAAGCATCCAAGGTGGCGCGGGCCGTGCTGACAGCAGGCGTGGACACGACCGTGAACGGCATCGGCGCCGCGGTCTACTGCCTAGGCCGCTTCCCCGAGCAGTTCGAGCGGCTGCGTCAGGATCCGTCCCAAGCGCGTGCGGCGTTCGATGAGGCGATCCGCTACGAAACGCCGGTCAACACCATGTACCGGACCACAAGCCGGGATGTGGACCTGGGCGGCGAGGCCGTACCCGAGGGCAAGAAGATCTTGATGTTCTACGGCTCGGCCAACCGCGACCCGCGTCGCTGGGACCGTCCGGACGACTACGACATCTCGCGCAAGACCCAGGGCCATGTCGGGTTCGGTGGCGGCATCCACGCCTGCGTCGGCATGGGCCTGGCCCGGCTGGAAGGGGACTGCCTCCTCGCCGCGCTCGCCCGGCGCGTCCGTTCCATCGAAATCCTTGAGGAGCCCCAGCGCCGCTTCAATAACGTCCTGCGCGGCCTGAGCAGCCTCAAGGTCCGCCTCAATGCCGCCTAAGCCGCACACGGGACGGTTGGACGGCAGGGTGGTCCTCATCACCGGTGGCGCGCGGGGCCAGGGCGCGGCCGCGGCGCGGTTGTTCGTCGCCGAGGGAGCAAAGGTCGTGGTGGGCGACGTGCTCGATCCGGAAGGCGAGCAACTCGTCTGCGAGCTCGGCGTCGCGTCCGCCTACGTCCACCACGACGTGACGAGCGAGGCCGACTGGAAGGAAGCGGTTGCAGCTGCCGAGCGGATGGGCGGACTGCATGGCTTGGTCAACAATGCGGGCATCTTTCTGCCCAAGCCTCTGCTGGAGACCGAAGTCGAGCTGTTCGAGCGCCACATGCGGGTCAATCAGCTCGGCTGCTTCCTCGGTATGCGCGAGGCGGCGAGCCCGATGGAGCGCTCTGGCGGCGGATCAATCGTCAACGTGTCCTCCGTCGCCGGACTGCGTGGCATCCCGGGCTCGTTTGCCTACACCGGCACCAAGTGGGCCATCCGCGGCCTCACCAAGGCCGCCGCCATCGACTTGGCGCCTCGCGGCATACGTGTGAATTCCATTCATCCGGGGCCCATCGACACTCCCATGCGGGGCGTGCGCACCGTAGAGCAGACCAAGAACCGGCTGGCGAAGGTGCCGATGGGGCGGGTTGGCACCGCCGAGGAGGTCGCCAGGCTGACGCTTTTTCTCCTGTCGGATGACAGCTCCTACGTCACCGGCGCGGAGGTTGCCATCGATGGCGGAATGGCGCTGTGACACGCCCGCCGGCCCCCGCGGCTGCCGTTCGACGGTTCTGACGTAGAAAAGGCTGAGACATGTCCGAGCATAGAACGCAAGGCTCTTGTTGGGTTACGGGGTGGTGATGGGTCCGTCACGCAACCAGGCCAACGGTAAGGACACCGAGCAAGGCTGTGCCGCGTCGGCGGGCGTTATGCACGAACTGGAAGAAGCCGAGGTAGTCCGGCAGCTTGTCTTGCGAGATGCCGCGGCGTGGGCGAAGCCAAGATCGCAGCAGCGACCAGAAACCTTCGATCGTGTTGACGTGGACCTCGCAGAAGCCGTCGCCATCCTCGTCGCGGGCGTATTCGCCGCGCCCATGGCAGACCGTCTTGTGTCCATAGCCCCAGGCCGGCAGGCGGGCGTAGATGCTATATTCGTCCGTGTGGATGAGGGTGCCCGGGGCGACCGCGGCGGTGATGACCGGCTTGATCGTCCTTTGCTGCACGTTGGCCAGCATGCGCAGCACGACCTGTCCGCCGCGCTGGATCAGGCCGAGGATCGGCGGCTTGTCCTTCTCCAGCGTGCCGCGGCCCGGCGCGCCTGCCAGCCTGCGGCAGCGTCCGAGCCGCCCCTTTTGGCCACCGCCGCCGGTTGGCCCTTGTGCCCGGCCACTACGTAGACTTCGTCGATCTCGACCTCGCCCTGCAACGCCACCGCGGGCATCCTGGCGACCAGACCGTGGCGCAACTGCTCCGTCATCGCCTGCGTATCCGAAGCATCCAAGCCCAGCTCCAGGGCGATCTGCCGGTTCCTAAGAAACTTCTGGGACGGGCAGGGTAGCGTCAGCAACCTGTAGCTGGTAGCCGGCCGCTGTCAACTTGTTAAGTCGAGGTTGCGAGAGAGCGCGATCAGGACGGCGTGCTCGTGGCTACGCCGCGGCAG
>CAXTUO010000011.1:0-12310 GCA_964247175.1 uncultured Acetobacteraceae bacterium
CCGGTCTTGGCGTGGTGGAAGGTGGTGTAAACCACGCCGGGCTGCATCCGCTCGCTGATGCGGGCGCGCAGCGCGATGTCGCCGGAACGGCTTTCCAACGCCACCAGGTCCCCGTCCTGCACGCCGCGGCTTTCGGCGTCGAAGGGGTGGATTTCCAGCACGTCCTCCTCATGCCAACGGCTGTTCTCGGTGCGCCGGGTCTGCGCGCCGACGTTGTACTGGCTCAGGATGCGCCCGGTGGTCAGGATCAGCGGGAACAGCGCGCCGGTGCGCTCCTCCGTCGGCACGAACTCGGTCAGCATGAACCGGCCCTTGCCGCGCACGAAGCGGTCCACGTGCATCATCGGCGTGCCCAGCGGCGCCGCCTCGTTGCACGGCCATTGCAGCGACCCCTCGGCGTCCAGCTTGGCGTAGGACACGCCGGCGAAGCTCGGAGTCAGGGCCGCGATCTCGTCCATGATCTCGCCCGGGTGGCTGTAGCTCATGGGGAAGCCGAGCGCGTTGGACAGCGCCACCGTCGCCTCCCAATCCGCCAGCCCACCCAGCGGCGACATCACCTTGCGCACCCGGTTGATCCGCCGCTCCGCGTTGGTGAAGGTGCCGTCCTTTTCCAGGAACGACGACCCCGGCAGGAACACATGGGCGTACTTCGCCGTCTCGTTCAGGAACAGGTCCTGCACGACGATGCACTCCATCGCCCGCAGCCCGGCGGTGACGTGCTGGGTGTCGGGGTCGGACTGCGCGATGTCCTCGCCTTGGATATACAGCGCCTTGAAGGTGCCCTCCACCGCGTCGTCCAGCATGTTGGGGATGCGCAAGCCCGGGTCGGCGGAGATCGGCACGCCCCACAGGTCCTCGAACATTTCCCGCGCCGCGTCGTCCGAGACGTGGCGGTAGCCCGTCAGCTCGTGCGGGAAGCTGCCCATGTCGCAGGCGCCCTGCACGTTGTTCTGGCCGCGCAGCGGGTTCACCCCGGCGCCCAGCTTGCCGATGTTGCCGGTCGCCATGGCGAGGTTCGCCATTGCCATCACGGTGGTGGTGCCCTGGCTGTGCTCGGTGACGCCCAGCCCGTAGTAGATGGCGGCGTTGCCCCCGGTGGCGAACAGACGCGCCGCCGCGCGGACCTCGGCCGCCGGCACGCCGGTTACTGCCTCGGTCGCTTCCGGCGCGTTGTGCTCCTGCGCGATGAAGCGCGCCCAGCTCTCGAACTCCGCGAGGTCGCACCGCTCCCGCACGTAGTCCTCGGCGACCAGGCCCTCGGTGACGACCACGTGGGCCATCGCGTTCAGCAGGGCGACGTTGGTGCCGGGCAGCAGCGGCAGGTGGTGCTGCGCCTCGATGTGAGGCGACCGCACGAGGTCGATGCGCCGCGGGTCGGCGACGATCAGCTTGGCGCCGGCGCGCAGCCGCCGCTTCATGCGCGATGCGAACACCGGATGCCCGTCCGTCGGGTTGGCGCCGATCACCAGGATCACGTCCGAATGATCGACGGACGCGAAGTCCTGGGTGCCCGCCGAGGTGCCCAGCGTGGTGCTGAGGCCGTAGCCGGTGGGCGAATGGCAGACCCGGGCGCAGGTATCGACGTTGTTGTTGCCGAACGCGCCGCGGATCAGCTTCTGCACCAGGAAGGTTTCCTCGTTGGTGCAGCGCGACGAGGTGATGCCGCCGACGCTGTCCCGGCCGTACTTCGCCTGGATGCGCTTGAACTCGCTGGCCGCGTGGGCGATGGCCTCTTCCCACGTCACCTCCCGCCACGGGTCGGTGATGGCCGCGCGGATCATCGGCTTGGTCTTGCGGTCCTTGTGCGTCGCGTAGCCGAAGGCGAAGCGGCCCTTCACGCAGGAATGGCCCGCGTTGGCCTTGCCGTCTTTGTAGGGCACCATGCGGACCAGGGTTTCCCCCTTCATCTCCGCCTTGAAGGAGCAGCCGACGCCGCAATACGCGCACGTCGTGACCACCGAGTGCTCGGGCGTGCCCAGGGCGATGACCGACTTCTCGTTCAGCGTCGCGGTGGGGCAGGCCTGCACGCAGGCGCCGCAGGACACGCATTCGGACCCCATGAAGTCGGTGCCGCTGGCGGAGATCATGGAGTCGAAGCCGCGGCCCTCCATCGTCAGCGCGAAGGTGCCCTGGACCTCCGCGCACGCCCGCACGCAGCGGGAGCAGGCGATGCACTTGCTGGCCTCGAAGGTGAAGTACGGGTTGCTCTCGTCCGTCGGCGCTTGGAGGTGGTTCGCGCCGTCATAGCCGTAGCGCACCTCGCGCAGGCCCACCTTGCCCGCCATGTCCTGCAGCTCGCAGTCGCCGTTGGCCGAGCAGGTCAGGCAGTTCAGCGGGTGGTCGGAGATGTACAGCTCCATCACCCCGCGCCGCCGCTTGGCGATGGCGCTGTTCTCCGTGTGCACCACGAGACCTTCCTCGGCCGGGGTGGTGCAGGAGGCCGGGTAGCCCCGGCGGCCCTCGATCTGCACGATGCACAGGCGGCAGGAGCCGAACGGCTCCAGGTTGTCGGTCGCGCAGAGCTTTGGAACCTGCGTGCCCATGCTGGCCGCGGCGGCCATGATCGACGTGCCTTTCGGCACCGTCACCGATTGCCCGTCGATGGTCAGCGTCACGGTCGCTTGCGCCACGCGGATGGGCGTGCCGGTGTCCAGTTCGCGGATCATGGTCATGCCGTTCTCCTATTCCGCGGCGATGGGCAAGCGCCCGGCGCGGTCGAAATCTTCGGGGAAGTGGGTCAGCGCGCTGTTCACCGGGATCGGCGTCAGCCCACCCATGGCGCACAGCGAGGCATCGGTCATCGTTTCGCACAGGTCATCCAGCACGGCGAAGTTCTTGCCCGGCTCGATGCCGGCCACGATGCGGTCGATCACCTCCATGCCGCGCACCGCGCCGATGCGGCAGGGCGTGCACTTGCCGCAGCTTTCGGCGGCGCAGAACTCGAAGGCGAAGCGCGCCTGCTGCGCCAGGTCCACCGTGTCGTCGAACAGCACCACGCCGCCGTGGCCCAAAAGGCCGCCGGCCTTGGCCATCGCTTCATAGTCGAGCGGCGTGTCCAGCAGCGCCTCCGGGAAGTACGCGCCGAGCGGCCCGCCGATCTGCACGGCGCGGAACGGACGGCCGCTCGCGGTGCCCCCGCCCCAGTCCTCGACCAGGCTGCGGACCGTCGCGCCGAACGGGATTTCCACCAGCCCGCCGCGCGCCACGTTGCCGGCAAGCTGCACCGGAAGCGTCCCGAGCGACCGCCCGGTGCCGAACCCGGCGTAGGCCGCGGCGCCGTTCGCCATGATCCAGGGCACGCTGGCGAGCGACAACACGTTGTTCACCACGGTGGGACGCCCGAACAGCCCCTCGATGGCCGGCAGCGGCGGCTTCGCGCGCACGGTGCCCCGCTTGCCCTCCAGGCTTTCCAGGAGCGAGGTTTCCTCGCCGCAGATGTAGGCGCCGGCGCCCATCCGCACCTCGATGTCGAAGCCGTGGCCGGACCCCATGATGTCCGGACCCAGCAGCCCCGCCCGGCGCGCGGCCTCGACCGCCCGGCGCATGGCGCGGATGGCGTGCGGGTACTCGGACCGGGTGTAGATGTAGCCCTTGGTCGCGCCCACCGCGACGGCGGCAATCGTCATGCCCTCCACCAGGCTGAGCGGGTCGCCCTCCATCAGCATGCGGTCGGCGAAGGTGCCGCTGTCCCCCTCGTCGGCGTTGCAGACGACGTATTTGCGATCTGCTTCCGCCAGCCGGACCGTGTTCCACTTGATCCCCGTCGGGAACCCGGCGCCGCCGCGCCCGCGCAGGCCCGACAGCTTGACCTCATCGACCACCGCCATGTCGCCCAGCGACAGCGCCCGCTCCAGCCCGGCGTAGCCGCCATGGGCGCGGTAGTCCTCCACCGACGCCGGGTCGATGACCCCGCAGCGGGCGAAGGTGAGCCGGGTCTGCCCGGCGAACCAGGGATGCTCCTCCGGACGGCCGATGCGCAGCGCATGCGCGCCGCCGTCCAGCAGCCCGGCGTCCAGCAGGCCCGCCACGTCCGCCGCCGCCACGGGGCCGTAAGCGATGCGGCCCTCGGGGGTGTCCACCTCCAGCAGCGGCTCCAGCCAGACCGCGCCGCGCGTGCCGGTCCGCACCAAGTCCAGCGCCAGGCCGCGCCGCGCCGCCTCGGTTTGCAGGGTGCGCGCCACGCGGTCGGCGCCGAGCGCCAGCGCCACCATGTCCTTGGGCAGGAAGATTCGGGTCATGTGCGCCGTGCCTCCTCGGTGGCCTCAAGCAGCTTGGCATCGTCGAGCCGGGCCAGCGGCTCGCCGTCCAGCAGCGCGGCCGGCCCGCAGGCGCAAAGGCCCAGGCAGAAGGTGGGTTCCACCGTCAGGCTGCCGTCCCCGGTCGTGCCGCCCCAGGCGATGCCGAGCCGGGCCAGCAGCCGGTCCGCCATCGTGGCCGCGCCCACCGCCTGGCACGCCTCGGCCCGGCAAACCTGCAGGACATGCCGGCCCGGCGCCGCACGGCGGAAATCGTGGTAGAAGGAGACGACCCCATGCACGTCGGCCCGCGACAGGTTCAGCGCCTCGGCGATCATCGCCTCGCTCTGCTTCGGCACGTAGCCGAACTCCTCCTGAAGCGCGTGCAGGATCGGCAGCGTGGCGCCCTCCATCCCCACATGCGCGGCGATGATCTCGCGGGCCAGGGCGGCGTCCCAGTGCCCGGCTTCCCGCCCGTCCGTCGCTGTTGGTTGGCTGGCCAATGCTGTCACGGCGTCCGCTCGTCCCTTCGGCAATTCTGTAGATGCTTGAATGCTATACTCGGCCTGAACCCGCCGCAATCAAGGCCCTGTTCCCAGTGCTGCGATAGCGAAATCCTATCAAGGCCTGCGGTTCAGCAGCCGTGCCTCCGCCAGAAGCGCGGCGGCCAGGACCGGCATCGGCTCCCGATGGGGCAGCACCAGGCCGATCTCGTAGGTCGCGTCCGGCCCGGTGATCGGGATGCGGCGCAGGCGCGGCGACAGCGCCAGCGTTTCAGCCAGGCTCTCGGGCAGCACCGTCGCCCACCCTCCGCTCAGCACGTGCGCCAGCAGCGTCACCTGCGAGTTGCTTTCCAGCGCCGCCCGCGGCTCCGCCCCGGCGCCGCGCATCAGGCGGTCCATGATGCGCCGGTTCTGCATGTCCGGCGTCAACAGGCACAGGCGCACCTGGTTCAGCTCCGCCCAGGTCACGCTGTCCCGCCCGCCCAGCGCCCCGTCCGCCGCGGTGACGAAGCGGTAGCGCTCGGTGTAGAGCGGCACCGCCTGCACCCGGCCCACCGCCTCGTTGTCGAGGTAGGTGATGCCGGCGTCCACCTCCAGGTTCTCCAGCATCCGCAGGATGGTGGCGGAGGAATGGGATAGGACGGTGAACTGCAGCGCCGGGTGCCGGAGGAGGCACGGGCCGGTCAGCCAAGGCACGGCCGCCAGGGCGGTCGGGATCACCGCGATCCGCAGGTGGCCCGACAGCCCGGTCCGCATGGCCTGCAACTCCTGGCGCATGGCGGCAGCGTCGCCCACCATGCGCCGCGCCCAGTCCAGCACTTTCTCCCCTTCCGGCGTCAGGCCGTGGAAGCGGGAGCTGCGGCGGACCAGCATGACGCCGAGTTCCTCCTCAAGCTGCTTGATCCCCGCCGAAAGGGTCGGCTGCGCCACGCCGCACGCTTCCGCCGCCCGGCGGAAGCTGCGCTCCCGCGCCACGGCGACCAGGAAGGCGAGCTTGTCGATCACCGGAGGGTGTAGAGCAGGCCGGGGCCGGGTTCAGCAATCCCGAACCGGCCGGCCCGCCGGGAAGGAGGAATTCGCAGCATGGCACCCCGGGACACGAACACTCGCGCACGGACAAAAACGTTGACAAATCCAAGTTGGTTCTTTGGACTGAGCGGCACAAGCTACAATGCCAATAAAAGGGGGAAACCAAGAATGCATGATATGCTGCTGCGTTACAGCCGTCGTGGCCTGGTCTTTGCTGGCCTGTTTGCCGCGGGCTTGCCTTTCACGCCGGCAGCGTGGGCCGGCGATCAGGCGCCGGGCAACAGGCATTGGGTGGCGACCTGGCAAGGCAGCCCGCAAACCTTCGATCCCCTGCTCGCCAACGTCCTCCCCTCACCGCCGAGCTACGCCAACCAGACCTTGCGGGAGATCGTGCACATCAGCATCGGCGGGCCGGCCATTCGGGTGCGCCTGACGAACAGCTATGGGACGCAATCCCTGGTGGTGGGTGCCGTCCACGTCGCAAGCGCCGGACAAGGCAGCACGATCAGGCCCAGCACGGATCGCGCCGTCACCTTCGGCGGCCAGGGCAGCATTACGATCCCCCCAGGGGCTGTCGCCGTCAGTGATCCCATCAGCCTTTCGGTGCAGCCGCTGTCCGATCTGGCGGTGAGCATCTATGTGCCGCAAAACACGGGACCGGCGACGCAGCATACGCTTGGACAGCAGACCTCCTATGTCACCGACGGTGACGCCACGGGCGCGAGCGGCTTTCCCGCGGGCGGCGCGACGACGACCCTGGCACGCCCCTTCCTGAGCAACGTCGAAGTTTCCGGCGCCAACCAGGCCGCCGCTGTCGTCACGCTCGGCGACTCCATCACCGACGGGTATAATTCAACCGTGGATGCCGATGCACGCTGGCCGGACCGGCTCGCCCAAGTGCTCGTCGGCGCTTACGGCAACAAGGTGGGTGTTTCCAACGCCGGCATCAGCGGGAACCGGGTGCTGAATGACGCTATCGGGCCCAATGCCCTGGCGCGCTTCGACCGGGACGTGCTGACGCAGGCCGGCGTGCGCTACGTCACGGTGCTGGAAGGCATCAACGACGTGGGATTCTCGGTGGCGCTGGCCCCGAGCCAGGACGTGAGCGCCCAGCAGGTCATCGGCGGCTATCGCCAGTTGATCGCGCGCGCGCATGAGCGCGGCTTGGCGATCTACGGCTGCACGCTGACGCCGTTCAAAGGGGCGAACTACTACAGCGACGCGGGAGAAGCGAAGCGCGAGGCGATCAACGGGTTCATCCGTTCAAGCGGCGAGTTCGATGCCGTCATCGACTTCGACCAGGTTGTGCGCGATCCGCAGGACCCGTTGACGCTTTTGCCGGCCTACGACAGCGGCGACCACCTGCACCCCAGCGATGCCGGCTACGCCGCCATGGGCACCTCGATCGACCCGGTGCTGTTCCGGCCGACGGAGGAGCAGGACTAGATGTCCGGTTTTCACGGGGTGACCGTGCAGCCCCGCCCCTGACCCGCCGGGAGGCGGCCTACGGCGCGTCATTCAACAGGCGGTAGGCGCCGCCGCGGATCTCGACCATCACCTGGCTGTCCGCCTGGGCGCCGCTGTGGTCCCGGGCAGACAAGCTGAACATGGCCTCCGCCCCCGCCAGGCCCTGCACCGACTCCATGGCGTCGCGCAGCCCCGTGCGGAAGGCGGGCGTGCCGGGCGGGCCGGCCAGGAGGGCGCGCGGCGCCGCGGCCTCGATCAGCAGAAACGAATCCCACAAGGTCGCGCCGAACAGGCTGCGGCTGCCGGGGCCGTACTTGCCCTCGTAGGCCCGCACAAAGGCGAGCGCCGGGGCCTTCACCGGGCTGTCGTCCGGAAGCTGCTCGGCGACCAGCACGGGGACGGCGCTGAACATCACCCCGTCCAGCGCCCGGCCCCCGACCCGCAGCGTGTCCGGCCCGGCGATCCCCTGCACCGTGTAGATCGGCCCGGCGTAGCCGCGCGCCCGCAACTCCAGGATCGGCGTCGCCGCCGGGGCGCTGCTGGCGGCGACGAACACCGCGTCGGGCCGCGCCGCCAGCAGGCGGAGCACCTGCGGCGTGACGCTGCTGTCTGCGGGGTTGTAGCGCACCTCGGCCACCGTGCGGATGCCGTGCGCCGCCGCTTCGGCGTTCAGCGCGGCGATGTAGCCGTCGCCGAGGCTGGTGGCGAAGCCGATGTGGCCCAGCGTCTTGCGTCCGGTCCGCGCCATGTGGCGGGCCAACTGCGCCGCCGCGACCCGCTCGCTGGGAATGGGCTTGAAGGCCCAGCGGCGCGCACCTTCCGGCGGCTCGATCACCGCGCTGGACCCGGCCAGGCTGACCGCCGGCACGCCCGCGGCGCCAATGGCATCGAGGATCGCGATGGACGTCGGCGCGGCGGAGGCGCCCAGGATCGCATCGACGTGCTCCTCGTCGATCATCTTGCGCGCCGCGCGCACGGCGGTTGCCGTGTCGGTCGCGTCGTCCAGCACCACCCAGCGCACCGGCTGGCCGGCGATGGCTTGGGGCAGCAGGGCAATGGTGTTCCGCTCCGGGATGCCCAGCCCGGCGCCGGGGCCGGTGAGGGACAGCAGCGCGCCCAGCGTCACGTCCGCCCGCGTCGGGGCCGCGGCCAGCCAGACGATCAGCAAGGGCGCGAGCGTGCGGACCATCCTCGATCATTCTCCCAGGCGTCAGCAGCGGCCGACATCCCGGCCGCGGCTTGCCGGCAAGCCGTGTTGCATGGGCCGGGCATCGAGGCAATTGCCCCGGGCCTGCATGAATCTGCGTTCCTTGTCCTTGAACATGCCCTGCGTGATGCCGGAAAAACTCCGCGCCGGCATGACAGCTCGTAACGGGCACGCCCTCGCTTGCGTGTGTCTGGCGCATGGCAGGCCGACATGCTTCTACTCTTTCATGGACCATCTCCCGCGTGGCCTGCCGTGACATCCCAGGCGCTCTCGGCCTTTGCGACATCAGGTGCTGCGGCGCTTGTGGAGTTCATCGAGGCGTTGACGGTTGTGCTCGCCGTGGGTGCTGCGCGGGGATGGCGCTCGGCGCTTGGCGGCGCCGCCGCGGCGCTGGCCTTCCTTGCCGTGCTCGCCGCGGTGTTCGGCCCGGCGCTCGGCTCGCTGCCGCTCGGTCCGGCGAAGCTGGTGATCGGCCTGCTGCTCGTGCTGTTCGGCCTGCGCTGGCTTCGCAAGGCGACGCGGCGCGCGGCCGGCATCATCCCGCTCCGCGACGAGGCCGCCGCCTTCCTCCAACAGCGCGACCGGGTCGGACGCATCGCCGCCGCTGTGGCACCGTGGGACGGCCCGGGCCTCGCGGCGTCCTTCCAGGCCACTGCGGTCGAAGGGCTGGAGGTGATCTTCATCGTGGTGGCCGTCGGCGCGGGCGGCGCGGACCTGCTCGGCCCTGCGGTCCTGGGGGCGGTCGCGGCGCTGGTCCTGGTTGTCGTCATCGGGGCGCTGCTGCACCGCCCGATCACCCGGGTGCCTGAGAACACGCTGAAGCGCCTGGTCGGCGCCATGCTGGCGGGCCTGGGCACCTTCTGGGTCGGCGAGGGCGCCGGGCTGGCCTGGCCCGGCGATGATCTCTCCATGGTGCCGCTCGGCGCCGCCTACCTGCTGCTTTCGGTGGTGGCTGCCGCCGCCCTCCGGCGGCGCGGCGCGGCGCAGCCGTCGTGAGCCTGCTTCGGCGCTGCCTGCATGAACTCCGGGACTTGTTCGTCGATGAGGGCGCCATCGCCGCCGTGGCCTGGATCGCCGTGGCCTGCCTGGCGCTCCGGCAGGTGCCGGCCGGCATCTGGTCCGGGCCGATCCTGTTCGCGGGCTTGTCGGTGATCTTCCTGCTGACGACGCGGGCGGGGCCGTAGGCCGCATCGGCAACAAGGGGCGGCGCTGCCCGGGACCTGGGCGCTGACCCTGGCGGGGCCGTCGCAACTCGCAACCCGGCGCGTCGCGGGCTAAGCTCCGGTCCAAACGAACGGCATGGGAGGGTCGCTTGGCTGCGCAGGATTACGAAACCTTGGACGGGCGGTTCTCGCGGCTGTTCAACCCGACCGCCCATGTGCACAAGCTCTTCACGGGCTGCCATTGGGCGGAAGGGCCGGCCTACTTCCCGGCGAGCCGCGGCCTCGTGTGGTCCGACATCCCGTCCAACCGGCTGCTGCGCTTTGACGAGGGCACCGGCCACGCCGGGCCGTTCCGGCAGCCGTCCGGCCATGCCAACGGCAACACGGTGGACCGGCAAGGCCGCCTCGTGACCTGCGAGCATGGCGGGCGCCGGGTCAGCCGGACCGAGCATGACGGGCGCATCACCGCCCTGGCCGAGCGCTACGACGGCAAGCGGCTGAACAGCCCCAACGATGTCGTCGTGAAAAGCGACGGCAGCATCTGGTTCACCGACCCGACCTACGGCATCGACAGCGACTACGAGGGCGACCGCGCGGAAAGCGAGATCGGCGCGTCCTACGTTTACCGCATCGACCCGGCCAGCGGCGCGGTCACGGTCGTCGCGGACGACTTCGTCAAGCCGAACGGGATCGCCTTCTCGCCCGACGAGCGGCAGCTCTACATCGTGGATACTGGGCGCAGCCACGGCGCGCACTTCCCGGCGCACATGCGGGTGTTCGACGTGGGGGACGACGGGCGGCTCCTGAACGGGCGGGAGTTCGCCGCCTGCACCGCCGGGTTCTTCGACGGGTTCCGCTTGGACGAGGCCGGGCGCATCTGGACCAGCGCCGGGGACGGCGTGCATTGCTACCATCCCGACGGCACGCTGATCGGCAAGGTGCGGGTGCCGGAAACCGTGGCCAACGTCTGCTTCGGCGGTCCCAAGCGGAACCGCTTGTACATCTGCGCCACGACCTCGCTCTACGCGGTGTACCTGTTCACCAACGGCGCCCGGACGTTCTGACGGGTCAGGCCTCGCCGGTTTCCCGGCCATACAGCAGGAGCAGCGCCAGGATGATGACGCCGTAGATGATGCTGCGTCCGTACTCCGGCATGTTCAGCGCCATCAGCACGCTGACCAGCGTGACCAGGCTGACCGTGCCGGCGGCGACGCCGACGTAGTGGCCGCGCCCGCCGAGGATCGCGACGCCCCCGATCACCACGGCGGCGATGGACTGGAACAGGTAGGGGTCGCCCATGCCGAGCGCCGCCTGCCCGCCGAAGCCCACAAGCATGACACCCGCGAGCGCCGAGAACAGCCCGCTCAGCGCATACAGCGCGACGGTCACGGCGGACACGTTGATGCCGGCGAGGAAGCTGGCCCGCGCGCTGGTGCCGATGGCGTAGGTGCGCCGGCCGAACCCGGTCAGGCTGAGCACCGCCGACACCGCCGCCGCGACCGCCGCCCACAGCCAAAGCGCCGCCGGCACCCCGAGCAGCGAGGCATGGACGGCGGCCTGCACCGCGGGCGGTGCGTAGGACGCGCAGGACGCGCAGGTCATCCCGCCGCTGAGGCCCAGCGTCAGGCCCTGCATGATGCCGTTCATCGCCAGCGTCATCACCACCGCCGGCACGTTGAACAAGGCGACGCCCACGCCGCTCAGCGCGCCGACCCCCAGGCCCATGCCGAGCGTGAGGATAAGCGCATAGGCCGCCCGCCCGTCCTGGCCGAGCGAGGACGTGACGAGGAGGATCGCCGCCGCGTTCAGCACCCAGGGCACCGACAGGTCGATGCCGCCGGTCAGGATCACGAACATCTGCCCGGCCGCCACCAGCCCGACAAAGGACGCGACCACCAGCACGGCGGAGATGCTCCCGGGGCTGGCGAACCCCGGGCGGACCAGGGCGCCCAGCGCGAACAGCAGCACCGCCGCCAGCGCCGCGTAGATGATGCGCCGCCGATCCTGCGTGAACACGGCGAGGAGGCGCCCGCCCCGGCCGGACTGGCTGAGATCCGGCATCATCCCTTCCGCAGCAGCCGGCCGATCCCGCTGGCCCCGAGCACGGCCGCGACCAGGAACAGGCCCTCGTAGAACGATTGGTACAGCGGGTCGATGTGGGCGAAGAACAGGATGTTCACGATCATGGTCGTGACGAACGCCCCCACCATCGCGCCCACCGCGCTGCCGCGCCCGCCGAACAGGCTCACCCCGCCCAGCACCACGGCCACGATGGAGGTCAGGGTGTAGCCGTTGCCCGTCGTCGCGTCCCCCGCCGTGGCGTTGGCGGCAAGGAACAGCCCGGCGGCGGCGGAGCAGGTGCCGGCCACCATGTAGGTCAGCACCTTGGTCCGCCGGGGATCGATGCCGTTCGCCGCCGCGGCGCCCTCGTCGTTGCCGATGGCATACAGGCCCACGCCCAGCCGGGTCCGCCGCAGCACCCGCCACAGCAGCGCCAGCAGCGCCACGTAAAGAAGGGACACCGGGCCGGACGGGTTGGCCAGCGCCGCGGTGTAGCTTTCCGGCACCTGCCCGCCCGGCTGCGGCAGCACCCGGATCGCCACCCCCTGGAAGATCGACAAGGTCGCCAGCGTCACCAGGATCGGCTGCAGCCGCCCATACGCCACCAGCACGCCGTTGAGCAGCCCGCACACGGCGCCGATGAGC
>CAXTUO010000011.1:12320-15833 GCA_964247175.1 uncultured Acetobacteraceae bacterium
GCACCCGCACGACCTGGGTGCTCTTGCCGGAGATCTTCTGGGCGAGCCCGCGGGCCGCGACCATCGAGGCGAGCGTGGCGATGAAGGGGGCCAGGCGGCCGTACGCGACGAGCACGCCGTTGAGCAGCCCGCACACGGCGCCGATGAGCAGCACCAAAAGCGAGCCGCCGACCATGCTGCCCGCCGTGTCGCCCAGGCTGATGGCGGCGACGGCGTTCGAAAGGTCGAGCACCCCGCCCACGGACAGGTCGATGCCGCGGGTCAGCACCACCAGACACTGCGCCACCGCCGCAAGCACGAGCGGCATGGTGTTGTTGACGGTGGAGGTCAGCTCGAACCCGCCGGGCAGCGTGCCTTGCGCGGCGTAGTAGATGGCGCAATACGCCGCGAGGCTCGCTGCCAGCATGGCGGCGGCCAGCAGGAAACCCAGGTTCTGCGCGAGGGCATGCGCGAGCCGCGACCGCCGGGCACGGACGGGCGGGGCGGCCAGGGTTTCAAGCGGGGGGATGTCAGGCGGCATCGCGCACCGCCGCGGACACGACATGCTCCGCCGTGATCCCCGGCGCCCGCAGCTCCGCGACCACCCGGCCTTCCCGCATCACCAGGACGCGGTGGCACAGGTGGGCCAGCTCCTCCGCGTCGCTGGAATAGAACAGGATCGCCCGGCCCTCCGCCGCCAGGCGCATCATCAGCTCGTAGATCTCGTGCTTGGTCGCGACATCGACGCCGCGCGTCACGTCATACAGCAGCAGCACGCGCGGCTCCGTCAGCAGCCAGCGCCCGAGCAGCACCTTCTGCTGGTTGCCGCCGCTGAGCGCGCCGACCCGCGTGGCGAGGCTTGCGGTCCGCACCTTGAGGCGCGCGGCCTCGCCCTGGGCCAGGCGCTGCTCCAGCCCGCGGCGCAGCACGCCCACGCGGCTTACGCGGCGCAGCACTGCAAGGGAAAAGTTGTCCCGCACGCTCATGGGCAGCAGCAGCCCCTCGGTCTTGCGGTCTTCCGGCACCAGCGCGATGCCGGCGCGCACGGCGCTGCGCGGGCTGCGCAGCCGGACAGCCCGGCCATCCAGCAGGACCTCTCCGCCGCTCGCGCCGCCAGCGCCGAACAGGGTGAAGAACAGCTCGCGGTGCCCATGCCCGGCCAGGCCGCCCACCCCGAGCACCTCGCCCGCCGCGACCGCAAGGCCCGTGGGCGCGAGGCGCGGCCCGGACAAGGCGCGGGTTTCCAGCGGCGGCGCGGCGCCGGGCCGGTCCGGCAAGGGCGGCAGCGGGGGATACAGGGTATCGACACGACTCCCCGTCATCAATGTGACCGCCTCGTCCTCCGACAATTCGGAGAAACTGCCGACATCGCGCCCGCCGCGGAACACGGTGATGCGGTCGGCCACCGACCGGATCTCGTTCCAGCGGTGCGACGTGAACACGATGCAGGCGCCGGCCCGGCGCAGGCGGTCGATCTGGCCGAACAGCCACGAAACCTCGCGCTCCACGAGCGAGGAGGTCGGCTCGTCCAGCAGCAGGATGCGGGGGTCGTGGCTGACGGCGCGGGCGATCTCGATCACCTGGCGCTCGGCGAGCGGGATGTCCTCGACCAGCGCCCGCGGGTCGATGTGGTGCACCCCCTGCCCGGCCAGGACCTCCTCCGCCCGGGCCGCCAGGCGCCCCCGGTCGATCAGCCCCCACCGGCCGCGAGGCTCCCGCGCGAGCAGCAGGTTCTCGGCCACGCTCATGCCCGGCAAGAGCGTCAACTCCTGGAACACTGTCCACACGCCGAGCGCGTGCGCGGCGGGCGGTCCCGGCAGGCGCACCGGCCGGCCGTCGATGCGTATGGTGCCGGCATCGGGCCGCACGCGCCCGCCCAGCGCCTTGATGAGCGTGCTCTTGCCCGCCCCGTTCTCGCCCACCAAGGCATGGACCTCGCCCGGCGCCGCCGCGAGCGAGGCTCCTCCCAGCGCCCGCACGCCGCCGAAGGATTTGGTCAGGCCGACCGCCTCCACCGCCGGGCGGAGGGCGGCCTCGGGATGGAACGTCATACGGCGGGCAGGTTGACCTCAAGCCGCCCGGCGCAGGCCGTGCCGTTGAGCGCCGCGTCCACGCACAGCTTCAGGATGGGGCTGCTGCCGCCGTCGGTGAAATCGGCGAAGAAGCTGTCGGGCTGGTCCTCGAACGCGGTTTCGCCCAGCTTCACCTGGTCGCTGGTCAAGGGCGCCAGCGGCACCACCAGGTCCTGCTTCGGATGCTTGCCGGCCAGGATGCGCCGGGCCAGTTCCAGCGAGATCACCGACAGGTACGGGGGTTGGCCGATGGACAGCCCGTCCACCTTGTGCCCGTTGTAGCCGACCATGAAGCGGCGGAACCCGTTCTCGCCTTCGCCGGCCACCGGGGGCACGGCGCGGTTCGCGTTGATGAAGGCCTTGATGACGCCGTCCGTGCCGCCCTGGCACCAGATGCCGTCGATGGGCGGCAGGGAGGGCAGGATGGACGCCGTGTTGCGCTCGGCGGTGGAGCTGTCCCACATGCCGGTGTAGCGGTTCACCACCTTGATGCCGGGTGCGCGGCCGAACACGTCGTCGGCGCCCTTGTTGCGCTCCTGGTCCACCTCCGTCCCGGCGACGCCCGTCACCATGATGACGTTGCCCTGGCCGCCCAGCTTCTTCACCAGGAACTCGGCCCAGGCCCGGCCCATCTCGTATTGGCTCGTGTTCACCTTCAGGCACTTCGCCGTGGTCACGGTGTTGTCGAAGGCGATCATCAGGATGCCCCGGGCGGCGCCCTGGTTGATGATGCCGTTCAGCCCGGTGGGCGACGCCGCGTCGATGATGATCGCGTCCGGCTTCTGCGAGATCAGGTTGGACAGTTGCTGCGACTGCTTGCTCACGTCGTTGTCCGCGTTGAAGACGCTGCCTTCGACCTCGGACTTGTAAGGCTCCATCTGCAGGGCGGCCTTGAAGACGTTCTCCATCTCCAGCCGCCACTTGTTGCCGATGTAGGAGTTGGACAGGGCGATCTTGAACACCTTGCCCTGCGCCGCCGCGGGTCGGCCCAGCCCGGCGAGAACCGTCCCGGCAAGCCCCGCTCCGCCCGCCTTGAGGAGCGTGCGCCGCGGAAACGGTTGAACAAGTGCCTGCATGTGATCCTCCCCTGCCCCAAGCTCGTCGCGGCTTGGTTCCAATGCGCCGCGGGCGGCCCGGCCCGTCTTGCGTGCCGCCAGCCCCCCCTTGCGCCTAGCTTGCGTCAGGCACCGTCCGGGAACAAGCCTCGGTGTGCTTCCTGATCGGGCATGCTACGCCTGCTCCGGCCAGCCCCTGCTCGGCGCCGCGACCTCCGTGCTGGAAGGGATGGCGCAGTTGGACGGCACGGCGCTGCGGCCGCCGGGTTCCGCGCCGCGCTGGCGGAGGCGCCGGGCCTGCTGCTGTGCTATGTCGATGCGTTCCACGTCCAGGTGGCGCAAACCGCCGCCTGCAACCGCCGCCACCAGATCGGGCAGCGCCTGGCGCGGTGGCTGCTGATGACGCA
>CAXTUO010000012.1:0-15713 GCA_964247175.1 uncultured Acetobacteraceae bacterium
CCTCCCTGCGCCGAACCGGGACCGCGCCCGCGCGGACGAGGAAGCCCTGGGCGCCGCGCGCATGGCCGACACGCTGCGCCGCGCCGGCCTCAGCCCGCCCGACATCTGGACCGTCGTTCCCGACCCCCGGGCCAAGCGCCTGGCCGACCGGCTGATCCGCGAGGGCGTGGTGGTCCGCGCCGTGGACAAGGTGCAGAAGCGCGAGCTGCTGTTCCACCAGGACGCCATCGAGCTGGCGAAGCAGCGCCTGCGCCCGCTGCTCGGCGGCGCCGGGCTGGCGGCCGGGGAAGCGGGCAAGGCGCTCGGCATTTCCCGCAAGTACAGCGTGCCGCTGCTGGAGCACCTGGACGCCATACGCTTCACCCGCCGGGTCGCGGACCGGCGGGTGCTGGCGGCGTCGGACTGAGCGGCGGCCGACCGTTAGGTCGTCAGCTCCCGCGACGTGATCTCGTAGCGGAACCGCGCCGGGTCGAGGCAGCTGGGCTGCCCGGTCGCGGTGAAGGCGCAGGGGTACATCGGGAACGCGAAGTTCGGCCTTTGCTGCCCGGCCCCCGGCAGCTCGATGTCCGTCGCGCTGTTGAAGCCGACCCAGTTCATTTCCCAGGCGCCGAACAGCCGTTCCCGCACCGCCTGCACCGCCGGGCTGCCAAGCGGCAGCTTCTCTTCCAGCACGACCTTGCGCACGTCGGCGGGGTCCACCGGGAACCAGCCTTCGCCATCCAGGAACACCTCCGCCCGGCAATGCTGCGCCTCCGTGATGTCGCCGGCCCGGCCCAGCGAAGGGTTGAAGCGGGAGCCCGCGACGCGGATGCCGTACACGTCCCGCGCCGGGAACCCGGCCGCGCGGGCGAGTGCCACCATCAGCCCGTTGATGTCGGCGCACTTGCCGCCGAACGCCCCGAATTCCAGCATCGCCCGCATGTTGCCGGTGCCGCAGCCGGGGGTGTCCGGGTTGCGCCAGGTCGTGTCCACCACCCAGTCGTACAGGACGCGCAGGCGCTCCCTGGGGCTGTCCCGGCCGGCGGTGATCCGCAACGCCGTGTCGCGCACGATGCCATCGGTGGGCGCGCTCTCGGTCGGCGCGGTCCAGAACGCACGCTCCGCCTCCGTCAGCGGCGCCAGGGCCAGCGTCCCGCGGTCGCGCGTGGCGACGGTCTGCGTCACCGTGACCTGCTGCTCCCCTGCCGCTGCCCCGTCCCAGGCGGCGCGCAGCACGCCGGCGCCGTACTGGGCGTCCCGCACCACCTCCGCCCGGCCGTTGCCTTCGCAGCGGGGATCGCCCGCCGTCTGGTATCCCGCCGCGGTCTGCGCCAACGGCACCCAGAGCCGGGCGGGGCCGGGCGAGTCCAGCAGCGTCACGCGGGTCTGGGCCTCGAAGCGCCGCCAGGCCGGGTCGGGCGCCGGACCGGCAGCCCGCGCGGCGCCGGGTGCGGCGACCATAGGGGCAAGGAGGGCTGTTGCAAGGAAGCTGCGCCGCTGCATCGTGTCACCGTTGATTGGTTCTGCCGCAGAAAGCCCGCTCACCGGATTTTCAACCGGCGTGGCCGTGCCAGGGTGGAAGGGTGATTGCCAAGCCCGAGGCTTCCTCCCTAGACTTTGCTGTTGCGATGCCGCTGGGAAGGGTTGGCCCCATGAGATGCCGCACGGTCGCGTTCGCGTTGCTGCTGGGCTTCGCGGCCCTGCCTTCCTATCCGGCCCGCGCCTGCGGCTTCGGGGAAGCGCCGGGGGATTGCGGCCAAACTCCCGAAAGCGACGCGCGGGAGATGCTGCGCCGCGTGGTGGCCGCCATCCAAGCCAATGAGGCCAAGGCCCTGCAGCAGTTCGCCCGCGGCGAGGGCGGGTTCCGCACGTTGGACAACTACGTGTTCTGCGTCGGCCCGGACGGTGTCATGTCCGCCCACCCCAACCCGGCCCTGCAAGGCACGGACGTGCGCGACCTGCATGACTCAACCGGCAACCGCTTCATCGCCACCATGCTGCAGGACGCCAAGGCCGGCCAGGTCGCCAGCATACGCTACCTGTTTCCCCGCCCCGGCGGCACGCGGGAGCTGGCCAAGACGACCTACTACACCCGCGCCGGCGACCAGATGTGCGGCGTGGGCTTCTACGACGACGCCGAAGCGGCCGCCGCGCCGCCGTCGCTCCAGGCCCGCCTGGCGCAGTTGCGCGCCCGCCTGACCGCCGGGATGCCCGCCAGCCTGGGGGCGGACTGGGCCGCCTTCCAGCAGGCGCTGGACGAGGACGCCGCCGCGAAGGCCGCGGCCTTCGCCCGGGTGCGGGAGCAGGTCCATGCCGCCGAGGCCGTGCTGGCGGCGGAAGAAACACCCGCCGCATCTCGGTAGGCCCCCGCAACTAACCACGCTTTCCGCTGTTCTGTCCGCACACACCGGACGGAGAACGAACAATGCGCCTGCACGGGATAGGACTGGCCGCCATCGCGGCGGGAATTCTGGCATCGTCTCCCCCGGCCCGCGCCGCCGATGACCCTGCCGCCGTGCAGGCGCCGATCAAGGGCGCCGACGTGATGGGCGACAAGGGCCGCACCGGGCCGGACGGCTGGTCCTGGGCGCCGCAAACCCGCGACCAGGCGCCTGGCGACAAAAACAACCAAACCGCCGCCAACGGCCGTGGCGACGCCAACACGCAGCCCGGCCCGAACGAGGGCAAGAAGCTGTCCCCCGGCGACGACCCCGGCACTCCCGCCGCCACGGACGCGCACGGCCCCGGCACAACGGACGGCGGCGCCGGGCGCAAGCCTTGACGCCCCCACCTTGACGAGACCGGAAAGAACCATAAAAGGACAGGGAACACAAAGAGTTCAGCAGGAGCAGAAGCGCATGACGATGCAGATGTCGCGCCGGACGTTGATGAAAGGGATCGGCGCGGGGGTGGCGGTGTCGTCCCTCGGCTCGCTCGGCTTCGCGGCGCTGGAGCCGGCGATGGCGGCGTCCGTGCGGGCCTACAAGCTGGCGCAGACCCGGGAAACGCGGAACACCTGCCCGTACTGCTCCGTGGCCTGCGGCGTCATCATGTACAGCCTGGGCGACAAGTCCAAGAACGCCCGCGCGTCCGTGCTGCACATCGAGGGCGACCCGGACCACCCCGTGAACCGCGGCACGCTCTGCCCCAAGGGCGCGGGCCTGCTGGACTTCGTGCATTCCGAAACGCGCACCAAGTACCCGATGTATCGCGCGCCGGGCAGCACGGAGCTGAAGCGGGTGTCCTGGGATTGGGCGCTGGACCGCATCGCCCGCCTGCTCAAGGACGACCGCGACAAGAACTTCATCGCCAAGTCCGGCGACGTGACGGTGAACCGCTGGATCAGCACCGGCTTCCTCGGCGCGTCGGCGACCACGAACGAGACGGCGTACCTGACCTACAAGGTCGTCCGCAGCATGGGCGCCTTGGTCTTCGACAACCAAGCCAGAGTCTGACACGGTCCTTCGGTAGCCAGTTTGGCTCCAGCCTTCGGCCGCGGCGCGATGACCAACCATTGGGCGGACATCAAGCATGCGGACGTGATCGTGGTGATGGGCGGCAACTCCGCGGAAGCGCATCCGTGCGGCTTCAAGTGGGTGATCGAGGCCAAGGTCAAGAACAACGCCAAGCTGGTGGTGGTCGATCCGCGCTTCACCCGCACCGCTTCCGTCGCCGACATCTACTGCCCGATTCGCCCGGGCACCGACATCGCGTTCCTGAACGCGGTGACCAAGTACCTGCTCGACCACGACAAGCTGCAGCATGAGTACGTGAACGCATACACGAACTGCGGCTTCATCGTGAAGGAGGGCTACGGCTACCAGGATGGCCTGTTCACCGGCTACGACGAGGACAAGCGGGACTACGACAAGGCGACCTGGGAATACGAGATCGGCCCGGACGGCTATGCCGTCGTGGACCCGACGCTGCAGCACCCGCGCTGCGTCATGCAGCTGCTCAAGCAGCACGTCGAGCCTTACACGCCGGAGCTGGTGGAGCGCATCTGCGGCTCGCCCAAGGAGAAGTTCCTCCAGATCTGCGAGCTGATCGCGACGACCAGCGTGCCGGACCGCACGATGTCGTCCCTGTACGCGCTCGGCTGGACCCATCACAGCAAGGGTTCGCAGAACATCCGCGCGATGACCATCGTGCAGATGCTGCTGGGCAACATCGGGATGCTGGGCGGCGGCATGAACGCGCTGCGCGGGCATTCCAACATCCAGGGCCTGACCGACCTCGGGCTGATGAGCAACCTGTTGCCGGGCTACATGAACCTGCCGCAGGAGCGGGAAGCGACGCTCGCTGACTACATGAGCACGAAGCACTTCAAGCCGCTGCGGCCTGGCCAGACCAGCTACTGGCAGAACTACAGCAAGTTCTTCGTCTCCTTCCAGAAGGCGTTCTACGGCAAGGCCGCGACGAAGGAGAACGACTGGGCCTACGACTGGCTGCCCAAGCTGGACGTGCTGGCCTACGACGTGCTGCGCGCGTTCGAGATGGCGACGGAAGGCAAGATCAACGGCTACGTCATCCAGGGCTTCAACCCGCTGATGACCTTCCCGAACCGCGCCAAGATGACGGACGCGTTCAGCAAGATGAAGTTCGTCGTCGTGATGGACCCCTTGCAAACGGAAACCGCGCGGTTCTGGCAGAACCACGGCGAGTACAACGACGTGGACCCCCACGCCATCCAGACCGAGGTGTTCGAGCTGCCGACGACCTGCTTCGCGGAGGACGAAGGCTCGCTCAGCAACTCCAGCCGCTGGCTGCAATGGCATTGGGCGGCGCAGGAGCCGCCGGCAGAGGCGCGGTCGGACATCGACATCATGGCGGCCATCCACCTGCGCGTGAAGGCGCTGTATGAGAAGGAGGGCGGCGCGTTCCCGGACCCGATCCTCCACGTGAACTGGCCCTATGAGATCGAGGACGCCCCGCGCCCGGACGAGCTGGCGCGGGAGATCAACGGCTACACGCTGGCGGACATCAAGGACGCGAGCGGCGCGACCATCCCGGCCGGCAAGCAGGTGGACGGCTTCGCGCAGCTCACCGACGACGGGACCACCGCCTGCGGCTGCTGGGTGTACTCCGGGTGCTTCACCGAGAAGGGCAACCAGATGGCCCGGCGGGACAACACCGACCCCGGGGAGCGCGGCATCGCGCCGAACTGGGCCTGGGCCTGGCCGGCCAACCGCCGCATCCTGTACAACCGCGCCTCGTGCGACCTCCAGGGCAAGCCTTGGGCGGAGCGCAAAAAGCTGATGGAGTGGAACGGCACGCGCTGGGTAGGCTTCGACGTGCCGGACTACGGCCCCACCGTGGCGCCGGACAAGAACGTCGGCCCGTTCATCATGAACCCGGAGGGCGTGGCCCGGCTGTTCACCCGCGGCCTGATGCGCGACGGCCCGTTCCCCGCGCATTACGAGCCCTTCGAGTCGCCGCAGGCCAACCTGATGGCGCCCAAGGTGCGCGGCAACCCGGCGTCCCGCATCTTCAAGCGGGACCTGGCGCAGCTTGGCGACGCCAAGGACTACCCGTACGCCGCCACGTCCTACCGCCTGACGGAGCACTTCCACGAGTGGAGCAAGCACGCCCGGGTGAATGCCATCCTGCAGCCGGAGTTCTTCGTCGAGATCTCCGAGCAGTTGGCGGCGGAGAAGGGTGTCAGCCGCGGCGATTGGGTGCGGGTGTGGAGTCCGCGCGGCTCGCTCAAGGCGAAGGCGGTGGTGACCAAGCGCATCAAGCCCTTGATGTGCGACGGCAAGGCGGTGCACGTCGTCGGCATCCCGCACCACTTCGGCTTCACCGGTTCGACCAAGCCGGGCTTCGGCCCGAACTCGCTGACGCCGGTGGTGGGGGACGCCAACATCGAGACGCCGGAGTTCAAGGCCTGGCTGGTCAACCTGGAGCGCACAACGGCGCCCGCGGTCCCAGTGGCGTAGGGGGAGAGGAGCATGGCAGACTATACCTCGCTGGACATCGTCCGGCGCTCCGCCTCCACCGACCAGCCGCCCGACGTGCGCAGCAAGACGGAGGTGGCGAAGCTCATCGACGTGTCCCGCTGCATCGGCTGCAAGGCATGCCAGGTGGCGTGCCAGGAATGGAACGACATCCGGGACGGCATCGGCGAGAACACCGGCGTTTATGACAACCCGCACGACCTGTCGGCCAAGACCTGGACGCTGATGCGGTTCACGGAGTACGAGCAGACCGGCGGCGAGCTTGAGTTCCTGATCCGCAAGGACGGCTGCATGCACTGCACCGACCCGGGCTGCCTCAAGGCCTGCCCGTCGCCCGGCGCCATCGTGCAGTACGCCAACGGCATCGTCGATTTCGTCGAGGAGAACTGCATCGGCTGCGGCTACTGCGTGAAGGGATGCCCGTTCAACATCCCCCGCATCTCGCAGGAGGACCGCAAGGCCTACAAATGCACCTTGTGCTCGGACCGCGTGGCGGTCGGCCAGGCGCCGGCCTGCGCCAAGGCCTGCCCGACCGGCGCCATCATGTTCGGCACCAAGGAGGCGATGATCGAGCAGGCGGACAGCCGGATCGTGGACCTGCAAAGCCGTGGGTTCGACAAGGCCGGGCTGTACAACCCGCTCGGCGTGGGCGGCACGCACGTGATGTACGTGCTGCACCATGCGGACAAGCCGGAAATCTACGCGGGCCTGCCGAACAACCCGCGCATCTCGCCGCTGGTGAACTTTTGGAAGGGCGGGTTCAAGGTGGTCGGCCTCGCGTCGCTTGCGTTTGCCGCCATCGGCGGCTTCCTGCACTACATCACCGCCGGGCCGGACGAGGTTCCGAAATCGGAGGAGAAGGAAGCCGCGCACGAGGCGGAGGGCCACATCAAGTGAGCGCCACGGCTCCCGAGCGGCAAGCGGACATCGTCGGGACCGACGAGGAGGTCGTCGTGTCCCGCTACACCGGGGTGCAGCGGGTCAACCACTGGATCACCGCCGCCTTGTTCACCCTGCTGGGGCTGAGCGGGCTGGCACTGTTCTCGCCCTATCTGTTCTTCCTGACGGGACTGTTCGGCGGCGGGCAGTCCACCCGCGCCGTCCACCCGTGGTTCGGCGTGGCGCTGATGCTCAGCTTCGCCGTGCTGTTCGTCCGGTTCTGGCGGCTGAACCTGCCTAGCCGAGACGACATCACCTGGATGCTCCACATCGGCGACATCGTGCGCAACCGGCATGACCGGCTGCCGCCCATCGGCAAGTACAACGCCGGGCAGAAGGGCGTGTTCTGGTCGCAGACGGCGCTGATCCTGGTGATGTTCCTGAGCGGCCTGGTGATCTGGGACCAGTATTTCTTCACCTACACCGCCATCGAGCAGAAACGCTATGCGCTGCTGACGCATTCCCTGGCCGCCATCGCCGCCATGGCGATCATCCTGGTGCACATCTACGCCGGGCTGTGGATACGCGGCACCAGCCGGGCGATGATCCGCGGCAGCGTGAGCGGCGGGTGGGCGCGGCGCCACCACCGCAAGTGGTTCAAGCAGGCCACGCTGAGCGGGGACGTGCACCGCGACGCCGGCCACGGCTGAACCCGGGATGGCGCGGAACCGTCGCGAACCGCCCGGCCCGGGCGCCGGGACAGGCTTCCACGGCGTGCAGCCTGACCCGTCCCGGGTCGGCGGCGTGGCCGAAGCGCCCTTCGTGCGCCTGCCCGACCCTGCGACCTTGTTTGCTGGCCGGGCAGAGCGGTTGCGTGCCCTGGCGGAGGGGCATCCGCTCGGGGCCTATCTGACGTTCCTGGCGGGCGTCGTGGACGCGCAGGCTGGCGCGGTCGCGGCCCTGTCGGCCCCGGCGCCGCTCCCCGCCGCGCGGCTTGCCCTGGCGGCCGAGCACGCGATGCCGCCGCTCGGGGGCCAGCCGTTGCACGGCAATGCGGATTTCGCTGGGGTGCTGGCCTGGATGCTGGACCACATGGACCTGTCCGGGGCGCCTGATGCCGCCCAGGCTGCCGCGGCTGCCGTGCGGGCGATGCCGGAGGAGGAGCGCGCGGCGCTGGCGTCCGGCATCCTGGAGGGCGCCTATCCCCTGGACCGCGTGGCCGAGGCGCTGTTCGTCGCGGCGGCGCTGCAGGTCCACCTGGCCCGGCAAGCGGCGCAGCTTGACGGCACGGCGGTGCAGCCCTCCGCGGATGGCGTGTGCCCGGCCTGCGGCGGCGTGCCGGTCAGCAGCATGGTGGTCGGCTGGACCCAGGCCAGCAAGGCGCGCTACTGCGCCTGCTCGCTGTGCGGCACGTTGTGGAACCACGTCCGCATCAAGTGCACCGCCTGCGGCTCCACGGACGGCATCGCCTATTATACGGTCGAGGACGGGTCCAAGACGGTCGGCGTCGAAACCTGCACGGCTTGCCGCTCCTACATCAAGCACATGCAGCAGCACGAGGACGCCGGGCTGGACCCGGTGGCGGACGATGTCGCCACCTACGCGCTGGACCTGCTGGCGCGGGAGCAGGAGTTTCGCCGGTCGGGTATCAACCCGCTGTTCCTGACCGGTTGACACCGTGCTCCGCGGCTTGCGGGACCGGGTGCGGGCGTTCCTGCCAGTGGAGGCGCAACTGGACCGCGCCCGCACGCTCAGCCGCGCCGGGCGCATGACGGAGGCGCTGGCGATCTGGACGCCGCTGGCCGAGGGGGGCGTGACCCGGGCGCAGACCAACCTGGGGGCCTGCTACGCCACCGGAACCGGCGTGCCCGTGGACCTCCAAGCGGCCCGGCGCTGGCTGCAGCGCGGCGCGGAAGGCGGCGACATGCTGGGCCAACGCAACCTGGCCTCCCTGCTGTTGCCGCACGACGCCGCCGCCGCGGCCGGCTGGTATCGGCGGGCGGCGGAAGGGGGCGACGCCGAAAGCCAGGACCAGCTCAGCCGCATGCTGCTGGCCGGCGACGGCGTGGCGCAGGACGCGGCCGAAGCCCGGCGCTGGGCGGACGCGGCGGCGCGGCAAGGGGTTGCCGCCGCGGCGGCCCGCCTGGGGACAATGTGCCACGACGCCGCCGGCGGCCCGCGCGACCCGCTGGAAGCCGTCCGCTGGTGGCGTGTCGCCGCAGAGGCCGGGGATGCCGACTCCGCGGCCCGGCTGGGCGCAGCACTCCATTTGGGCCAGGGCATCCGGGAAGACCAGGTGGAAGCGATGGCATGGCTGCTGGTCGCCTCGGGCCGCTACAGCGCCCTGGTGCGCCCGTTCCTCGCCCGGGTCAGGGACGGGCTGACCCCGGCGCAGCTCGCGGCGGCGCAGGACATGGCGCGGGGCTTCAACGAGGGATCGCATCGGGGACGTGCAGCCCTCGCCCCATGAACAGCAGGCCCGCACGGTGCGCGCGGGCGTCGGGACGCATAGGCTCCCATCGTCACAGGCCCTGGCCGGCTTCGGATCGTCCCGCCCGGACGCCGGCGGCATCGAACGGGTCCCGGGCATACCGCACCGCCAGCAGCGTCAAGCCATCCGGCGGCGCGGTCGGCCCCGCCGCCCGGCGGTCCTTGGCCTCCAACGCCGCCCGCACCTGCGCCGGCCGCCAACGGCCCTCTCCCACCAGCTTCAGCGTGCCCACCATGTTGCGGACCTGGTGGTGCAGGAAGCTGCGCGCCTCCGCGGCGACCGTCAGCATGTTGCCCTCCCGCGCCACGTCCAGCCGGTCCAGGGTGCGGACCGGGCTCTTGGCCTGGCAGGCGCTGGCGCGGAACGACGTGAAATCATGCCGGCCCAGCAGCAGCGACGCCGCTTCCGCCATCGCGTCCACGTCGAGCGGGCGCTCGACGTGCCAGGCGCGGTGCCGGTCAAGCGCCGGGCGGGCGCGGCGGTTCAGGATGCGGTAAGCGTAGGCGCGGCCGATGGCGTCGAAGCGCGGGTTCCAGCCCGGCGCGGCCGGGGCAGCGCGCAGCACGGCGACGGGATGAGGCAGCAGGTGGAAGTTGAGGGCATCCCGAATTTGCTCCGCCCGGTAGCGGTCCGGCAGCGCCACCAGCGCGACCTGCCCGGCCGCGTGTACCCCGGCGTCGGTGCGCCCGGCGGCCGTGGACGAGACGGGGGCGCCGCCGTTGAGCCGGGTGCAGGCCTCCTCCAGCACCGATTGCACGGATTGGGGGCCGGCCTGGCGCTGCCAGCCGGCAAAGGGCGTGCCGTCGTATTCCAGCAGCAGCGCCCAGGAGGTCACGCGAGCCGTGTGCCCGGCGGGATGGGAAAGCCGCGCAGCAGGGCGTCGGCCTCCATGGGCGCGCGGCCGGGGCGCTGCACGCGGAGCAGGCGGAGCGCGCCTTCCCCGCATGCCACAAGCAACCCGCTGTCCAGCACCGTGCCGGGCGGGCCGGCGCCATCGGCGGGCTCGGCGCGGAGGACCTTGAGGGTTTCCGTGTCCAGCACGGTCCAAGCGCCGGGCCAGGGAGTGAAGGCGCGCACCTGGCGGTCGAGAAAGGCCGCGGGCTGCGTCCAGTCGAGACGGCCGCTGTCGCGGGTCAGCTTGGGGGCGTAGGTCGCGCCCTCCGCGGGCTGCGGCACGGGGGCGGGCGGGTCGCGCAGGGCTTGCAGGGTGAGGTCCGCGCCGAGGGCGGCAAGGGCGTCGTGCAGGTCGGCGGCCGTGGCGCGGGGGCCGATGGGCACGCGGCCCACCAACAGCATGGCCCCGGTGTCGAGGCCCGCGTCCATCTGCATGATCGTGATGCCGGTTTCCGCGTCGCCCGCCAGCACCGCCGCCTGGATGGGGGCGGCGCCGCGCCAGCGGGGCAGGAGGCTGGCATGGACGTTGAGGCAGCCGTGGCGGGGGGCGGCGAGCATGGCGGGCGGCAGGATCAGGCCGTAGGCGGCGACCACGGCGGCATCGAGGCCCAGCGCCGCGAAGGCGGCATGCTCCGCCGCATCCGTGCGGAGGCGCGCGGGCGTGCGGACCGGCAGGCCGAGCGAGAGCGCGGCCTCATGCACGGGGCAGGGGGTCAAGGCCCGGCCGCGCCCGGCGGGTCGCGGCGGCTGGCTATACACCGCGGCGACCTCGTGCCCGGCCTCGTGCAGCGCCTGCAGGGTCGGCACGGCGAACGCCGGGCTGCCCATGAAGGCGAGGCGGAGCGGCCTCACCCTTGCGCTGTGTGGGGCGCTGCCTGCGCCGACATCTGCTTGCGCTCCTTGGCGAGCTTGCGCAGCAGCATGTTGCGCTTCAAGGCCGAGATGTGATCGACGAACAGCACGCCGTCCAAATGGTCGATCTCGTGCTGCAGGCAGGCGGCGAGCAGGCCCTCCGCCTCGACCTCCTGCGTGACGAGGTCTGCGTCCTGGTAGCGGACGGCGACGCGGGCCGGGCGGGACACGTCGGCATATTGGCCCGGCAAGGACAGGCAGCCCTCCTCCCGCACCGCCCAGTCCTCGCTGACGCGGATCACCTCGGGGTTGATGAGCACCACCGGCGCCGGGGTCTCGTCCGGCATCAAGTCGATCACGGCGAAGCGCAGGCCGACGCCGACCTGGGGGGCGGCGAGGCCGATGCCGGGTGCGGCGTACATGGTGGCGAACATGTCCGGCAGCAGGGCGCGGACCTGGTCCATGTCCGAGGGCACGACGCGGCGGGTCTTGGCGCGCAGGATCGGGTGGGGCGGTATGAGGATCGGCAGCTTGGCGCCGGGAGGGTTGGGCGTGGAGGAGGTCATAGGCGCGATGTAGCGGGGCAGGGGGCCGGGTTCAATCTTCGTTCCCCGGCTTCAATTTCCAGCTTCGTTCCCCGCCTTCGTTCCCCGGCTTCGTTCCCCGGCTTCGTTCCCGGTCCGGCTGCTCTTGCAACGCCCCGTGCCGCTGCCAACATCGGGATTGCTGGGATGCCACGCCGGGTCCCTCGTTTCTGCTTCGCTCGTCAGGAGGGGGCTACTGCCAATGTCGTCCACCCGTATGTTCACGTCACCGCTGTTCCTTGGATTCGACCACTTGGAGCAGATGCTGGAGCGGGCAGCGAAGTCGCCTGCCGACGGATACCCGCCTTACAACATCGAGCAGACGCATCCGACGGGGCTGCGCATCACGCTGGCGGTAGCCGGGTTCACGATGGGTGACCTGCAGATCACGCAGGAAGACAACCAACTCGTCGTGCGCGGGCGGCAGGCCGACGACACCCAGGGCCGGGTTTACCTGCACCGCGGCATCGCCGCCCGGCAATTCCAGCGCGCTTTCGTGTTGGCAGAGGGGATTGAGGTGAAGGGCGCCTGGCTCGACAACGGGTTGCTGCACATCGATCTCGCCCGCCCGCAGCCTGAGATTCGGGTCCGCACCATCGAAATAACCAAGCCGAATCCCACTGGTCGCGATCAGGTGATGGATTCGACTTCAGAAACAACTTGATTGCTAAGCTGGAACGGCATCTAAATCAGTTGCGTAGCGGCGCGTCTTTGCATCCCGCGTTATAAGCGTGGGAGTTCCGCTCGCAGGGTGCCCGTTCACCGTGGCTTGCAGTGTTTGACATTTGGGCGGTCGCGCCGCCCGGGAGATATGGCCGTGAACATGACCTCGAAGGATTTCCAAGCCGCAGACGGATTGGACCAAGATTTGGCGCAGGACGACATCGACATCCGCAAGCTGACGCAGGCGCAGCTCATGCAGCTTGGCATGTCGCAGCTCGCCTATGTCAAGCCGGTTTGGATGGACGGGGAAACGGCGTTCGCGATTTTCGCGGCGGACGGCTCGCCGATGGCGGTGGCGGCTGACTGCGACCTGGCCGTGGCGGCCATCATGCAGCACGAGATGGTGCCGGCGCTGGTGCACTAAGCAAGCCCATTCAGGGAACTGGGACGGCGCCGCCAGCGGCGCGCTGCGAGGCGACCAGCTGGTTGAACTCGGCGGCGTTGCAGGGACGGCCGAGCAGGTAGCCCTGGGCTTCGTCGCAGTCCATCTCGCTCAGCATCCCGAGCTGCGCCTCGGTTTCGACGCCTTCGGCGATGACCCGCATGGACAGGCTGCGACCCAGCGCGACCACAGCCTGCACGATGGCCTGCGTGGCCGCGTCGTCCGCCATGGAATCCACAAAGCTGCGGTCCACCTTCAGCTTGCTGAACGGGTAGCGGCGCAGGTAGCTCAGGCTGGAGAAGCCGGTGCCAAAGTCGTCGAGCGCGATGCTCACGCCCAAGGCCCGCAACCGGGTCAGCGTCGTCAGCGTTTGCGGCGTTTCATGCAGCAGGCAGCCCTCGGTGATTTCCAGTTCCAGGCGGGACGGTGGCAAGCCGGTCTCTTCCAGGATCGTACGGACCTGCTCGACGATGCCGGAACGGCGCACCTGCTCCGGCGACAGGTTGACCGCGAGGCACAGGCCGTCCCATTGCGCGGCCTGGGCGCAAGCGGTGCGCAGCACCCAGGCTCCCAACGCGCCGATCAGCCCGGCTTGCTCCGCCAAGGGGATGAACTCGCTGGGCGGCACGGGGCCATGCACCGGGTGGGACCAGCGGGCCAAGGCCTCCGCCCCCACGATGTGGCGGGAGCCGATGGCCGTGAACGGCTGGAAATGCACCTCCAGCCCGCCTTCCGCCAGCGCCCGGCGCAGGTCGCGCTCCATGTCCTTCCGCCAGCGCAGCGCGGCGTGCATCTCGGGCTGAAAGAAGCAGTAGGTGCCGCGGTTTTTTGTCTTGGCCTGATGCAACGCGACGTCGGCTTGACTGATCAGCAGCGCCGGGTCGGCGATCCCATCCTCGCGGGAGCATAGGGTGACGCCGGCGCTGAGCCTGATCACCGTCTCGTGCCCGTCCAGCTCAAAAGGCGCCACGGTCGCGTCGATGATCCTGCGGGCCATTTGCGCCACCTGCTGCGGCGTTTCCAACCCTTCCTCCAGCAGCACGGCGAACTCGTCCCCGCACAGGCGGGCGAGCATGTCGCCGGGGCGCAGGCACCCGGCTATCCGCTCGGCTACCCGCTGCAGCAGCTCGTCGCCCACCTTGTGCCCGAGCGTGTCGTTCACCTCCTTCAGGTGGTCGAGGTCGAAGATTATGACTGCGGCCAGCCAGTTGCCTTCCGGCAGCGGCGGACGGTGGTCGTCCAGGTGGCTTTCGCCGCGCAGGCGGGCCAGGGCGTGTTCCAGCCGCCCGTTGAGATTGGCGCGGTTGGGCAGGCCGGTCAGCTCGTCATACAGCGCCATGCGCCGGATCTGCGCTTCCGCCTGACGCCGCTCCGTCACGTCGTCGAAGGTGGCGACCCAGCCTCCGCCCATGGTCGGCTCATGGTGGATGGCGTGCACGCGGCCGTTGCGCAGCGTCATCTCCGTATCCGAGACCCGGTTGGATGCCTTGAGGCGGTCGCGCCAACTGTGGAACTCTTCCGGCGGCATATCCGGCCCGGTGCCGGCGCTGTAGCGCAGGCCCACCACGTCGTGCATCGTCATGCCGAGGCGGAGCTGGCTGGGCTTCAGGTCGTACATCTCCGCGTAGCGGCGATTGAACAGCACCAGGCGCTGCTGCTCGTTGAACACGCACAAGCCTTGCCGAATCCGGTCCAGCGCCAGGTCGCGCAGCTTGAGCTCACGGAACAAGGTCAGCCGGTTGGCCGCCTGCGCCTCGCTGCTGCGTTCCCCAGGCATATTGCGCGGCGCTGGCCGATCCTGGGTTGACTGCGGTGAACTCATGAACGGGACCAATGGCTGATGCCCGGCCAACATACCATCATCCGGTTAGGGATGATAAAAGATTTTCAACCTTAGATTACTAATATGGCTGCGATCTTCGCGTCGGGATGCGGTCGCGCGCTGTGCGGCGCCGGGCCGGCTAACGCTGTGCGGCCGGGTCGATCCAGCCGATGTTGCCGTCGGGGCGGCGGTAGATCACGTTGAACTCGGCCGTCGCGCTGTTGCGGAACATCAGCACCTGCTGGTCCGCGAGGTCCATCCGCATCACCGCCTCGCCGACCGAGAGCGTGTTGATCTCGGCCGTGCTTTCGGCGATCACGGTGGCATAGGCGGGCAGGTCGCCGTGGCTCTCCTCGCCCGCAGGGTGGGCCTCGTGGTCCTGGCTCAGCACGTACTGCCGCCCCGCCTCCGGCCGGGCGCGGGCGGCCGTGTCGCGGGCGTGGTCGTTGACCCGGCGGCGGTAGCGGCGCAGGCGCTTGGCGATATGCTCGGCGGCGTCGTCGAAGGCGCTGTGCGCGTCGGCGGCCTCCCCCTCGCCGCGCAACGTCAGGCCGCGGCCGGCATGGAGGTTGATGTCGCAGGTGAAGAAGCTGCGGGCGCGGCTAAAGGTGACGCTGGCGTCCAGCGCGCCGTCGAAGTACTTCTGGGAGATCAGGTCCAACTGCTCGGACACGCGAACCCTCAGAGCGTCCGAAAGCTCCATCTGCTTGCCCGCGACCGTGATCTGCATCTGCGTTCCTCCGCTTGCGCTTGAACCTGCCGCTGCCGGCTGGGCGCGCTTTGCGGGCGCGGGCCTAGGCCGGCATCGCCTTCTCCCTTTTGCGCTGCACCGAGCTTGGGATTCGCAGCGCTTCCCGGTATTTGGCCACGGTCCGCCGGGCGATGTCCACGCCTTCTCGTCGCAAAGCTGCAACAATCGCGTCGTCGGACAGCACATCATCGGGATGTTCGGACTGCACGAGGCTGCGGATGCGGTGGCGCACGGACTCGGCGCTGTGGCTTTCGCCGCCGGCTACCGCGCTGATGGCGGTGGTGAAGAAGTACTTCAGCTCGAACACGCCTCTCGGCGTCGCGATGTACTTGTTGGCGGTGACGCGGCTCACCGTGCTTTCGTGCATCTCCACGGCTTCCGCGATGTCGCGCAGGATCA
>CAXTUO010000013.1:0-1291 GCA_964247175.1 uncultured Acetobacteraceae bacterium
ATGTCGCGCGGGTGCGACGTGGTGTAGCGCAGCCGCAGCAAGCCCGGCAGCTCGGCCAAGGCCCGGATCAGCCGGCCAAAAGTCCAGGTGCCGCCGCCCGGCGCTTCTCCGTGCCACGCATTGACGTTCTGGCCCAGCAGGGTGACCTCGCGGGCACCCTGGGCGATCAGATGCCGCGCTTCGGCGATCACGGCCGCCGCGGGGCGGCTCGCCTCCGCGCCACGGGTGTAGGGGACGACGCAGAAGGAGCAGAACTTGTCGCAGCCCTCCTGGACCGTGAGGAACGCAGTGACGCCTTGGGGCGCCGCGCTGTCCGGCAGGTGGTCGAACTTGGCTTCGGCTGGAAAATCCGTCTCGATCACGCCACCGCCGGCCCGGGCGGCGCGCGCCACCATCTCCGGCAGGCGATGATAGGTCTGCGGACCCAGCACGATATCGACGTACGGCGCGCGGGCGATGATCTCCGCCCCTTCCGCCTGCGCCACGCAGCCGGCGACGGCCAGGATGGTCGGGCGCCCCGCCGCTTCCCGCGCCTGCTTGACCGCGCGCAGCCGGCCGAGTTCGCTGAACACCTTCTCTGCCGCCTTGTCGCGGATATGGCAGGTGTTCAGGATCACCATGTCGGCGTCGTCCGGCGTGGGCGTGGGCGCGAAGCCCAGGGGCGCCAGCACGTCCGCCATGCGTCCGCTGTCATACACGTTCATCTGGCAGCCCCAGGTGATGACGTGCAGCCGCTTCGGGCGTTTCGCATCATTCGTCGCGGTCACAGCCAAGAACGTCCCCCATCCGGCCAGAGCCCGGCCAAGTTCTGGGGAGGAATGGGCGGGCGCCCGGCCCGGGTCAAGCGCAGCAGCGTTCGAAAGCCTCCCTTTGATCTCGCCACCATCGACGAAGCCGAGTGTGGCAGATCGGGCCTGAGCCTTGTCAAGCAAAAGCGGGCCGGGCCGGCGGAGTGCCTTCCGTCGCCGCCGGGTGCAGGGCGGGCCGCACCGGCCGGTTCTGCCGGAGCGTCGCCGCGCCCTCCGCCACGGTCTGCCACACCGCCTGCGACAGCGCCTTGCGGGACGGATACGCGGCCGGATCGACCGGCGCGTGCAGCAGCACGGTGGCGCGCAGCCCGCGGTGCTGCGCCAGGCGCCAGAAATGGCTGGCGAGGTCCATGTCGCCGTACCAGGCGAACACCGGCCGGCTCGCCCGGCCCATGGGCAGCCCGCCCAATTGGTCATAAACAACCGACACCGGCTGGACCAGCGGGCAGGAACGCCCCGGCTGCGCCTCCGCCACCGAGAAG
>CAXTUO010000013.1:1301-6380 GCA_964247175.1 uncultured Acetobacteraceae bacterium
GAAGAACACCGAGCGGAACGGCAATACACGGGAGCCGTCGGAACTGGTGCCTTCCGGGAACAGGATCAGGTTGTCGCCCGCGTCCAGGCGGTCCCGCATGGCGTTGCGCTCCCGCCCGGTGTCGGCGGGGCGGCGGGTGACGAACACGGTGCGGCCCAGGCGGGCCACGGTGCGGATCACCGGCCAGCGGCCGACCTCCTTCTTGGCGATGAAGCAGCCCTCCAGCACGCCGCCCAGGGCCAGGATGTCGAGCCAGGATGAATGGTTCGACGCGAACACCACCGGCCGCCCGCCTCCTCGCGCCGGACGGCCGACCACCCGCACCTGCAGGCCGAGCAGGCGGCACAGGCTGGCCCAATACAGCCGGGCGAACACAATCTTGCCACGCCCGGGCAATACGAGCATCCCGGCCTGGATCGCCGCGGCCGGAAGCGTCCACAGGGCGATGGCGACGCCCCGCCGCACCGGACGCAGCCGATGGGTCCGCGGGCGCGGCGTCGGCTCCGGTTCCACGGGCGCCCCTTTGACCCGCGCCAAGACGGGCAGGCTTCTTTGGCGCATACCAGGGGTAAGAAGCTTCATGGGCAGCAGATATCAATCCGTATGTGTCGGGACAACAACGCGCCTGTGACAATCTCGGGTCGGCGGCGGGCGGCGTAGCGGAATGCACATGCGAATCGGGCGCGCCCTTGCGGTTTCAGCATTATGTTGCCGTATGTTCAAGACCGGAACGAGCTTTCTGCCCCGGCGGGCGGTCCTGTTCGCCGCCGTGCTGGCGGTGCTGCATGGCGCCGCCGCGGGCGCGGCCGATCCGCAGCCTTACACCGTGTCCATCGCGCCGACGGGCAACGCGGCGTTGGACCAGGCGCTGAAGGACAGCTCCAACCTCGTGTCGCTGCGGGAGAACGCCCCGGTCGGCCCGTTCGCGCTCGTGACCCGCGCGCGGGACGACGGGGGCCGCCTCGCCACGGCGCTCAACAGCTATGGCCACTACGCCGCCCGTGTCACGGTGCAGGTGGCCGGGCGCGGCCTCGACGACCCGGCGCTGCCGACAGTGCTGGAAGCCGCGAGCGCCCCGGTTCCGGTGACGGTCGGGATCGATCCCGGGCCGGTGTTCCACCTGCGCCGGGTCACGCTGGACGGCCCCGTGCCGGAGCAGGCACGGGCGGCGCTCGGCGTCGAACCCGGCGCCCCTGCGCGGGCGGCCGATGTGCTGGCGGGGCAGGGGCGCGTGCTGGACGCGCTGCGCAGCCAGGGTTACGCGCTGGCCAAGGTCGATCCTCCGGTGGCCATGCTCGACCCATCCGCGCAGGCGCTGGACGTGTCCTACAAGGTGGACACCGGCCCGCAGGTCGATCTCGGGCCGATCAGCATCGGCGGGCTGACGCGGGTGGACCCGGCCTTCGTGCGGCGCCGTCTGCTGGTCAGCCCGGGCGAACGGTTCGACCCGGCGAAGATCGAGAAAGCGCGGCAGGACCTGGCGCAGCTCGGCGTGTTCGCGACCGTGCGCGCCCGGGCGGCCGAGCAGGTGGACGCGGCCGGGCAGTTGCCGCTGGCCTTCGACGTGACGGAACGGCCGCGGCACGCCGTGGGCTTCACGGCCGAGTACTCGACCGACCTCGGCGCCAGCGCCGGCGTCACTTTCCAGCACCGCAACCTGTTTGGGCAGGCGGAGCAGTTGAACCTGGGCGCCGCGGTGACGCAACTTGGCGGCAGCGCCAGCCGGGGCAGCGGCTACAACGTGACGGCCGCGCTGACCAAGCCGGACGTGTGGCGGCGGGACCAGTCGGTGACGGTGAACCTGCAAGCGATCAAGGAGAACCTCGATGCCTACAACCGTACGGCGGAGCTGGCCGGCGTCACCCTCAACCGGAAATTCTCGCAGGTCTGGACCGGCAGCGCCGGCGTGCAGGCGCAGCAGTCGTTGATCACCCAGGAAGGCGTGCAGCGCAGCTACACCCTGCTCGGCCTGCCGCTCGGCCTGCGCTACGACTCGACGGGGCCGGAAGGGCTGTTCGAGCCGACGCACGGCATCAAGGCGGCAGCAAGCGCCACGCCGACGCAGGTCCTGGTCGGCCGGCAAGCGACGTTCACCATATTGCAGGTGTCGGGTTCGACCTACATCAACCTGGGCGCCCCGGGCCGCAGCATCATCGCGCTGCGCGGCCTGATCGGCAGCGTGCAGGGGGCGGGCACCTTCGACCTGCCGCCAGACGAGCGTTTCTACGCCGGAGGGGGCGGCACGGTGCGGGGCTATAAGTATCAATCCATCGGGCCGAAGTTCGCGAGCAACCGGCCCACCGGCGGCACGTCGATCACGGCCACCACGGTCGAGTACCGGCAGCGGTTCGGCGAAAGCTTCGGCGCCGCGGTGTTCGTGGACGCGGGGCAGGTGTCCAGTTCCAGCGGCGGGTTCGGCAGCGGCCTGCGGGCGGGCGCCGGGGTGGGCGCGCGCTACTACACGCCGATCGGGCCGGTCCGGCTGGACGTGGCCGTGCCGCTCAACAAGCAGCGCGGCGACGACACGTTCGAGCTGTACATCGGCATCGGGCAGGCCTTCTGATGCGCCGTGCAGTGCGCGCGGCGTTGTGGGTCCTGGGCCTGCTCCTGCTGCTTCCCGTCGTGCTGGTCGCCGCCGTCGTGCTGGCCCTGAACATCGGGCCGGGCCGCATCGCGGCGGAGCAATTGATCGGGCGCGTGACCGGCGGCACCGTCGTGGTGGAGGGGTTGTCGGGCCGCTTCCCGGACGCGCTGCGGCTGCATCACCTGGAGGTGCGGGACGCCGCTGGCGCTTGGCTGCTGGCCGACGACGTGGCGCTCGACTGGTCGCCGACCCGGCTGCTGCGCCGCACCGCATTGGTCGAACGGTTGGAAGCCGCGCGCGTCCAGGTGCCCCGGCTGCCAGCCGCGAGCACCGCCAGCCCGGCGGCGCCCGCGACCGAGAGCCAGTCCTTCTCCTTGCCGGTGCGGGTGGCGGCGCAGCGCATCCACGTGGCGCGGGCGGAGCTTGGCCCCGGCGTGATCGGGCCGGCGGCCGTGCTTTCGGTGGACGGCGCGGCGGACGGCGCGTCGCTGCAGGACGCCAGCGCGGAGCTCTTGCTGCACCGGCTGGACGCGCCCGGCGACTACAAGGCGACCGTCCATCTCGACCCGGCGCAGGTCTTGGGGACGCTCGACGCCGCCGAGCCGGATGGCGGCCTGATCGCCACGGTGGCGACGCTGCCGGGCCTGGGGCCTGTGTCGATCAAGGCGGGGCTGGACGGGCCGCGCAACGCCGTCGCGACAAACCTGGCGCTGACCGCCGGCCCGTTGCAGGCGCAGGCGCGGGGCACGCTGGACCTGGAGAGGTCGGCTGCCGACCTTGACCTGTCCGCCTCCGCCCCGGCCATGATCCCGCGCCCGGACGTGTCCTGGCAAAGCGTCGCCTTGCAGGCCCGGGTGCACGGGCCGTTCACCACGCCGGACGCTTCGGGGCAACTGCGCGTCGAGGGCCTGGCCGCGGCCGGCGCCGGGCTGCAACGGCTTGTTGCGGACATCCAGGGCAACGCCGGCCGGGTCGGGCTTCATGCGACGGCTGAGGGCGTGCGCCTGCCAGGCCCGGACCCGGCGCTGCTGGCCGCCGCGCCCGTGGTGCTGGACGCCGACGCCCAGCTGGACGACCCGGCCCGGCCCGTCACCTTCGCGCTCACCCACCCGCTGCTGACGGTCAAGGGCGACGCGAAGACGGGGGGCGACATCTCGGCCAACGCCGACGTGGCTGCGGCGGACCTTGCGCCGCTTGCCGCCATCGGCGGGATCGACCTGCATGGCAGCACCGCGCTGCGCCTGCGCGCCGCGATGGCGGGCGGCGTGACCCGGGCGGACCTGGACGGCACCCTGTCGATCACCGGCGGGCTGGCGCCGGTGCCGGCGCTGCTGGGCGACGCGACGCTGGGGGCGTCGGCGCAGCTCGCCGGGTCGGACATCACGCTGTCGCGGCTGGAGATTGACGGCAAGGCGCTGCGCTTGTCGGCCCAGGGTAGCAAGAAGGGCGACGCGCTGGACGCCACGTACCGCCTCGCCTTGTCCGACCTTTCAGCGCTCGCCCCAACCCTGACCGGCGCCTTGGAGGCTGACGGGCATGCGCAGGGGCCGACCGACGCGCTGTCGCTCGACACCACGGTCAAGGGCGAGGTCGGTGCGCCCAACGTGCCGCGCGGGCCGGTGACGCTGACGGCGGCGCTGACGGGCCTGCCGGGCAAGCCCGCCGGTCAGGTGACGGCGGAGGGCACGCTGGAAGGCGCGCCGCTCGCTCTGGGCGTCACGGCCCGGCGCGAAACGGACGGCGCTCTTCATGCCACCATCGAACGAGCGGATTGGCGCAGCCTGCACGCCGAGGGCACGCTTTCTCTGCCCGCCGGCGCCAAGCTGCCGCTCGGCCAGGTTGACCTGCGCATGGACAAGCTCGACGACCTGCGCCCGTTCATCGGCCAGCCGCTGTCCGGCAGCGTGGCGGCGCAGGCCAACCTGGACGCGCAGGACGCCCGGCTCCGTGCGGAGCTGCGCAACGCCGGCTTGCCCGGCAGCCGCGTCGGCCATGCCGTCCTCACCGCCCGCGTCGCCGACCCCACGACCGGACCGGTGGTGGACGCCCAGCTCACGGCGGAGGGCATCGACGCCGTGGGCGTCAAAGGGTCCGCCAAGGTGGACGTGTCCGGTCCGCAGGCCGCGCTGGCCGTGCGGACCACGGCGGCGCTGCAGGTCAGCGGGACCGACGCGCAGATCACCGGCGCGGCCGTGGTGGACGCTCCGGCCAAAACCGTGCAGCTCAACACCTTCCAAGTCGCTGCTAAGGGCGAAACGCTGCGGCTGCTGGCGCCGGCGCGGGTCCGCCTGGCCGGCGAGGTTTCGGTGGACCGGCTGCGGCTGGGCGTGCGGGACGCGGTGCTGGACGTGGCCGGGCGCGTGTCGCCCACGCTGGACGCGACGGCCACGCTACGGGCGCCGGCCGATTTGGCGCGGCTCGCCTCGCCGAAGCTTGCGGCGGATGGAACCATCGCGCTCGACACCCGGCTGACCGGCACCCCGACGCAGCCGGGC
>CAXTUO010000013.1:6390-15561 GCA_964247175.1 uncultured Acetobacteraceae bacterium
CAACGGGGTGCGGCTGCGCTCCGGGCCGGGCCGGGCGATCCCGGCGGCCAACCTGTCAGCCACGGCGCAATTGGCCGGCGGCGCCGCCCGGATCGATGGGCGGCTCTCGGCCGGACCGTCGCTCCAACTCGCGGTGGCAGGGCAGGCGCCGTTGGGGGCCGGGCCGCTCGACCTGCGGGCGACGGGGGCGTTGGACCTCGTGCTGCTCGACCCCGTGCTGACCGCGGCCGGGCGGCGCGCCCGCGGCCGGGTGGCGCTAGACGCGACGGTGGCTGGCACCGCGGCGGCGCCCCGCATCGGTGGCACGGCGCAGCTTTCCAAGGGCGAGGTGCAGGACTTCGCGCAGGGCGTGCGCATCACCGACATCGCCGCCAGCCTGCGGGCGGACGGCGACACGGTCCGCATCGCGAGCTTCACCGGACGGGCCGGGCCGGGCACGGTGGCGGCGTCCGGCAGCGTCGGCGTGCTGGCGCCGGGGCTGCCGGTCGATCTCACGCTCACCATGCGCAACGCCCGGCCGCTCGCGTCCGACCAGCTCAGCGCCGACCTGGACGCGGATCTCACGGTGCGGGGCCAGGCCGCGGGCGCGCTGCAGGCGGCGGGACGCATCGGCATCAAGCGGGCCGAAATCAGCATCCCTGAGCGCCTGCCCGCCAGCGTCGCCGTGCTGGACGTGCGGCGGCCCGGGGACAAGCCGCCGGCGCCGCCCGCCGCCAGCAGCGCGATTGGCCTCGACCTCACGGTGAACGCGCCGCGCGCCATCTTCGTCCGCGGCCGTGGCCTGGACTCCGAGCTTGCGGGAGATCTGCGCGTCAAGGGCACGAGCACGGCGCCGCAGGTGTCCGGCGGGTTCGACATGCGGCGCGGCACCATCAGCGTGGCCGGCACCACCTTGACCTTCACGCGCGGCAAGGTGGGCTTCGACGGCACCGGGGTGACGGGCAAGATCGACCCGACGCTCGATTTCGCCGCCGACAGCACGACGGGCAGCGTCACTGCGACGCTCGGCATCACCGGCTACGCCAGCGCCCCCAAGATCAGCCTGACCAGCGTGCCGGAACTGCCGCAGGACGAGGTGCTGGCCTACCTGCTGTTCAAGCGCAGCGCCAAGGACCTGGGGCCGTTCCAGCTTGCCGAGATCGCCGCCGGGGTTGCCAGCCTGACCGGCGTGGGCGGTGGCGCCGGCAACCCGTTGGAGAAGATCCGTAAAGGGCTGGGGTTGGACCGGCTGTCGGTGGACGGCGGCGGCGGCAACGGCAGCGGCAGCAACACCTCCAACACCGCGCCATCCGTCGAGGCCGGGCGGTATGTCCGCCCCGGCGTTTACGTGGGCGCGAAGCAGGGCACCACGGGCAGCGGAACGGGGGCCACGGTGCAGATCGACCTGTTCAAGGGATTGAAGGCGCAGACCGACGTGGGAACCGGGCAGGGCGGCAACTCGGTGGGGCTGACCTACCAGTTCGAGTATTAGCGTGCTTAAACGGCTGGACCGGAGGAACGCCATGAAGCTTGCGACGACCTGGGCCTTTGCCGCCTTTCTGCTGGCTGGGCCGGCGTGGGCGCAGCCGCACGGCCCGGGCGGTCCCGAGCGGGAAGCGGAGGCGCCGCACGCCCCAGCGCCCGAGCCGAGCGCGGACAAGACGACATCCCACACCGTGGCCCTGCCCGGACGCACCCTGGCGTTCACCGCTTCCGTCAGCACCATCCGCCTGGCCAACCCGCAGGGCGCGGCGCAGGCCGAGATCGTCGCGACCGCGTTCCAGCTTGCGAACGCGGCGCCGGGCAGCCGTCCCGTGACGTTCGCGGTGAACGGCGGCCCGGGGTCGGCCTCGGCCTGGCTGAACCTCGGCGCGATCGGGCCGTGGCGGGTGCCGATGGCAGGCGCCATCAGCCCCAGCATGCGCCCAACCGTCGTGGACAACGCCGACACCTGGCTCGACTTCACCGACCTCGTGTTCATCGACCCCGTGACCACCGGCTACAGCCGGGTGCTCGGCGGGGACGACGTGCGGCGGCGCATGTTGTCGGTGGAGGGCGACATTGACACGCTCGCCAACGCCGCGCGCCGCTGGCTGGAAGCCAACGGGCGGCTGCAATCGCCGAAGTTCATCGTGGGGGAAAGCTACGGCGGGTTCCGCGGCCCGAAGCTGGCGCGGGCGCTGCTGGACCAGCAGGGGGTGGGAGTCAGCGGGCTGGTGCTGATCTCCCCGGTGCTGGACTTCAACGGGCGGGACGCGCCGTGGGACCCGATGCGCTGGGTGGCGCGGCTGCCGTCCATGGCCGCCGCGGCGCGGGGCGCCGCGGGCCGGGCGGAGGTGCAGGATGCGGAGAACTACGCCGGCACCGACTACCTGCTGGACCTGGTGCGCGGCGAGCATGACGCGGCGGCGGTCGGACGGGTCAGCGACCGTGTCGCGGCGCTGACCGGCCTCGATCCCGCGCTGGTGCGGCGGCGGGCGGGCAAGGTGGACCTCGGCGCCTTCACGCGGGACCGGGAGCCGGGCCGGGTCGCCAGCCCCTACGATGCGACGGTCTCCGCGGCCGACCCGTTCCCGGCGGCGGCGAACGACAACTCGCCCGACGCCATCCTGGACGCGCTGCGCGGACCCGTCACGAGCGCCATGCTGGACGTGTACGCGACGCGGCTGGACTGGAAGCCCAGCGGCTCGCCGGGACGCCGCTACGAGCTGCTGAACGAGGCTACGGCGCATGAATGGGACTACGGCCGCGGCAGCGCCCGGCCGGAGGTGATGACGCCGCTGCGGCAGTTCCTGGCGCTCGACCCGGCGGCGCACGTCATGGTGGCGCATGGGCTGACCGACCTCGTCACGCCGTACTTCGCCAGCCAGATGCTGCTGAACCAGGTGCCGGCATCCGGCGGCGGAGACCGCGCGCAGCTCCGCGTGTACGGCGGCGGGCACATGTTCTACACCCGGGACGCTTCGCGCGCCGCGCTGCATGCCGATGCGGAGGCGCTGGTGGCCGCCTCGCTGGCCGCCGCGCCGGACCGGGCGGCGACCGAGTGAACCCCCACCCCGGACGAGGATAGGCCCATGCAGATCGCCGAACACGTTTTCATCGTCACCGGCGGCGCGTCCGGCCTGGGCGCCGCGACCGCCCGCATGGTGGCCGCAGCCGGCGGGCGGGTGGTGATCGCCGACGTGAACCGGGTGGCCGGGGAGGCGCTGGCGCAGGAGTTGGGCGGCGCCGCCCGTTTCGTCCAGGCTGACATCACGGAGGAAGCGTCGGCACAGGCGGTGGTGGCGGAGGCGGGAGCGGCATTCGGCGGCGTGCACGGCCTGGCGAACTGCGCCGGGATCGCGATTGGGGAGAAGGTGCTGGGCCGTGACGGGCCGCACGCCCTGGCATCGTTTGCCCGGGTGGTCGCGATCAACCTGGTGGGCACGTTCAACATGATTCGTTTGGCGGCCGCCGCCATTGCCAAGAGCGCGCCGGGCGCGGATGGCGAGCGCGGGGTGATCGTCAACACGGCGTCGGTCGCGGCCTTCGACGGGCAGATCGGCCAGGCGGCCTATGCGGCGTCCAAGGCCGGGGTGGCGGGCCTCACCCTGCCGATCGCGCGGGAGCTGGCGCGCAGCGGCATCCGCGTGGTGACGATTGCCCCCGGCCTGTTCGCGACCCCGATGATGGCCGGGCTGCCGGCGGAGGTGCAGGAAAGCCTGGGCAGCGCGGTGCCGTTCCCGTCCCGGCTGGGCCGTCCGGAGGAGTTCGCGGCGATGGTCCGCGCGGTGTGCGAGAACCCGATGCTGAACGGCGAGGTGATCCGGCTCGACGGCGCGCTCAGGATGGCGCCGCGTTAGCGGGTCGCCACCAGGAACAGCCGCGCGAAGGGCAGCAGCACGCTGCCGTCCGGCAAGGCGGGGTAGGCCTGGGCGATCCGGCCGCGGTACTCCGCCAGGAACCCGGCCTGCTCGCCCGCGTCGAGCGGCTGGAGGAACGGGCGCAGGCCGCTGCCCTTGAACCATTCGACCACGGCATCCGCCCCGCCAGACAGCGGGTGGTGATAGGTCGTCCGCCACACATCCACCCGCGCGCAGTGCGGACGCAGCACGCCGTAGTACCAACCCGCCGTCCCCATCGCCTCCCGCGCGCCGGCTGCCTTCGAGAGCTTGGCGGCCCACGGCCCGTCCACCGCGACCTCCCGCATCAGCCGATGCGCCGGCTCGTCCAGGTTGTCCGGCATCTGCACCGCGAGGCTGCCGCCCGGCGCGAGCTTGGCGGCGAGGCGCGGCAGCAGGCCCGCATGGTCCGGCAGCCATTGCAGCACGGCGTTGGCCAGGATGGCGTCGAACGGCCCCGCCGCGTCCCATGCCGCAATCTCCGCGACTTGAAACCGCAGTTGCGGCAGCCGGGCCTGCGCCGCCGCGATCATGTCGGGCGAGCTGTCGAGGCCGGTCACTTCGGCGCCGGGAAAGCGTCGCAGCAGCAGTTCCGTGGAGTTGCCGGGACCGCAGCCGAGGTCCACCGCGGCCGATGCCGCTTGCCCGGGCACCGCGGCGAGCAGGTCGCGCACCGGCCGGGTGCGCTCGTCCTCGAAGACCGTGTAGTGCTTGGCGGACCAGTTCATTGCTTACACTCCGTCAGAGCGCCCGTTGCACGGTGGCGGCGTGGGCCAGAGCGCGGTCCACCCATGGCCTCGCCGCCGCGACGGCCGGGGCGAGGTCGAAGGCATTGGCCAGGTCGGCGCCGCGCAGCGTCGGGTCGCGGGCAAGCACGGCCTCCAGCATGTCTCCGGTGCGCCGAACCTCGTTGGCCGCCCGCTCGACCCGGGCATGCGCGCCTTCCCGGCCCAGCAGCGGGGCCAGCCGGGACGCTGCCGCGTCGGCGAACAATAGGCCGTGTGTCAGGTCGATGTTGGCGCGCATGCGCGGAGCATCGACGACCAAGCCCTGCGCCAGCGACGCCGCTTCCCGCAGCGCGCCAGAGGCCAGGCCGAACAGCGTGGACAAGGCGTGCCATTCGGCGTGCCACAGGCCGGGCGGGCGCTCATGCGCTCCGGCCATCGCGTCCAGCAAGGTGGTGACGTGGCCCTTGGCGGCCGACGCAGCCGCCAGGATCACGGTCGAGGACACCGGGTTACGCTTGTGCGGCATGGCGGAGGAGCCGCCGCGGCCGGGCACCCAGGGTTCCGAAACCTCGGAAACCTCGGTGGAAGCGAGGTTCGCGATGTCGGTCGCCATCTTGGCCAGCGCGCCCAGCAGCGTCGCGAGCCACGCACCGCCCTCTGCGATGCCCGCGCGGCGCGTGTGCCAGGCGATGGGCGCGGCGCCAAGGCCGAGCGCCTCCGCGAACCCATCCGCAACTGCCGGGCCGTGCGCGCCGAGACCCGCGAGGGTGCCGACCGGCCCGCCCAGTGAGGCCAGCAGCAGCCGGGACCGCACGCCGGGCAGGCGCTCCGCCGCGTCCGCGACGCCTGCGAGCCAGACCGCGGCCTTGAAGCCGAAGGTCAGCGGCGCCGCATGCTGGCCGTAGGTGCGCCCGACGCAGGGCGTGTCCCGGTGCGCCGCCGCGAGCTTGGCCAGCCCAGACAGGATGGCACGGAGGTCGGCCGAAACCAGCGCCAGCGCCGCCCGGAGCTGCAGGGACAGCGCGGTGTCCAGGATGTCCTGCGTGGTGGCGCCCTTGTGGAACGCCCGCGCCAAATCCTGCGGCAACCGGGCCTGCACCGCCTTGACGAAAGGGATGGTTGGGACGCCGGCCAGCGCGGTTTGCTCGCCCAAGGCGGCGGCGTCGAGGCTGTCGGCGCCGATCTCGGCGATGGCCGGGGCCAGTGCGTCGGGCGCCAGGCCGAACCGCGCCTGCACCCGCGCCAGGGCAACCTCGGCCTCCAGCATCGCGGCGAGGCGGGCACGGTCGGAGAACACGTCGTGCATGACCGCGGTCGCGAACAGCGGGCCGAGCAGCGCCGAGTCGATGGCGGAGAAGGTCATGCGGACGCCAGGCAAACACGGCCCGGGCGTGCCGGTCAATGAAGGCTAGATGCGGCCCCGCAGGCGGTGCCAGGCCAGCAGCGCCGCGTCCACCGGGACCGCCGGCACTTCCCGCAAGCGCCAGTACCAACGCTTGTGCAGGCTGGAGGACGCGGCGCCCCAACTCGGCGGGCAGGCCCGCGCCTGCAGCCCGGCCAAGCGCAGCAGCAGCACGCAGCGCGGCAGATGGTAGGCGGAGGTCGCGGCATAGACCGGCCCCACATGGCCACGCAGCAGCCGGGCGCAGGCGCGCACGGAGGATATCGTGCTGGTGCCGGTCGGCTCGATCCGGATCCGGTCAGCCGGCACGCCGCGGTCGCGTAGCAGGCCGGCCATCACCTCCGCTTCCGCCGGGCCGTGCCGGCCGACGCCGCCGGTGGGCATGTAAACGACATCCGGCAGGCGCTCGCCCAGGCGGAACGCTGCCTTCACCCGGTCCAGCATGGCGCCGCTCGGCTGGCCGCCGGGCCGCACGGCGGCGCCGAAGATCACGATGACTGCGGGCATCAGGGTGGGGGTCATCCGGGCGGAGGCGACAGCAGAAGGCGGTTGACGCCGGACAGCGCATCGAAGGTCTGGCGCCAGGCCCGGGCGAAGGCGGCATCCTCGGTGCCGCGCGCCCGCAAGGCCGCCGCGATGCCGCCCACGGTGCGCGTGCCATCCACCAGGCCGAGGATCGCGCCGGCCAGCGGCGGCAGCGGCACCGGCACGCGCAGGCCGTCGAACAGGAACGGCAGCGTGCCGTCCGGCCGGATGTTGCGGGCCAGCTCCGCTGCCGGCAGCTCCCGCGCCACGGGGACGGCGTCCTCCCGCATCGGATCGGGCACCGGGCGGGCCTCGGTTGTGCGGACGCAGTAGGCGACGTGGGTGCTCATGTTGCCGGTCAGCGCCTCCGCCAGGCCGGCGCGGGCGGCCGGGTCCAGGGCGTCGATGCGGGCGCGCAGCTTGGGGTCAGGAAGATAGACGGCCGGGTCGTAACGCAGCGGTTCCATCAGCGCCGTGACCGTCAGCCCGATGCTGTCCAGCAGGGAGATGAACTCGGGCGCCGTGTAGGCGCGGTCGCGCGGGTTCAGTAGCAAATCATACAGCCCGGCGTCGCCGCCATCGAGGTGGTCGCCGAAATAGGTGTTGCGGCGCAGCCAAGCGGACTCCGGCAGATGCCGTATGACCCGGCGCGCGATGTCCAGCCGGGCCGGTGGCGCGTCCCCTTCCGGCGCAAGCCGCCGCAACGCGTCCTGCAGCATGTAAACCCCGGTGCGGCCATGCGGCGCATACACCATCAGCCCCATCCCCCCGCCCGGCGCCAGGACGGACAGCAGCGCCCGCAGGCCCTCCGCCGGGTCCGGCAGGTGGTGCAGCACGCCGCAGCAGTCGATGTAGTCGAACGGGCCGAGGCCCGACTCCGACAGGTCCAGCAGCGACCCCATGTGCCAGTCGAGCGTCAAGCCCCGCGCCTCCGCCCGCGCCCGCGCCACCCCATGCGCCGCGGCGGAGCGGTCCAGGTAGGCGACCCGGCCCGGCCGCCCCGCCGTCGCCATCTGCTGCGCCAGCATGATCGCGCCGTCCCCGGTGCCGCCGCCCGCCGCCAACGCACGCAACGGCTGGGGCGCCGGGCGGGCGGCGCCGAACACCCAATGGTCGATCTCCCGCAGGTGGCTCGGGCTGCCGACGATCAGGCGCCGCGACTCGTCGCGCGGGTCGCGCTTGGGATAGGGGAAGGCCTCGTACTGTTCGGCGAGCCTGGCGTCGGTTGCGTCCGTCATGGGAAACACCTATCCCGCGCCAATGCCTTCGGCCAAGACACGCGCCGCCTCCGCACGCGGCTATTTCGGCATCGGGGCGGAGGGCGTCTCGAAATCCGCCAACATGGGCGCGCTGCTGCGCACGGGCCATGCGTTCGGGGCGGCGTTCTGCTTCACGGTCGGCGCGGGGTGGGACGCGCGCGCCGGGCGGGCGGCGGACACTGCGGACACGCCCGCGCACGTGCCGCTCTGGCGCTTCCCTGACCCGGCCGCGATCCAGTTGCCGCGGGAATGCGCGCTGGTCGGCATCGAGCTGCTGGACGACGCCGTGGACCTGCCGTCGTTCCGGCACCCGCTGAACGCCGCCTACGTGCTGGGGCCGGAACGGTCGGGCCTGTCCGCGGCGCTGCGCGAACGGTGCCGGCACGTCGTCCGCATCCCGACGCGCTTCGCCCTCAACCTCGCGGTCGCCGGGGCGCTGGTGATGTACGACCGGCTGCTGCAGCATGGGCGCTTCGCCGAGCGCCCGGTGGCGAGCGGCGGGCCGGGCCAGGCCATGGCGCCGCCGAAAGGGCACGGCGACCCGCGGTTCCGCCGCACGAGGCCGGATTGGCTGCCGGGCGTCACGGACCCTTGATGCGCCGCTTGTCCTGACTCGGGGCGCACCGTATCTGACGGTTTATGTCCTTTAAACATCTGCTGATCCTGGCCGCTGCGGCATGGCCATCGCTGGCCCTTGCGCAGCCCAAGCCCGCGGCGCACCCTCCGGCCCATGCCCTCACCCCTCCCGCCAGCGCCGCGCCCAAGTCGATCGGCAAGTTCGAGGATTGGCAGGCCGCCACGCACCAGGAAGGCGGGCAGCTTGTCTGCTACGCCTTTGTCCGCGCCGCCGGCTCGCAGCCGGCGCTGCCGGGCCGGGGCGATGTCGTGCTGACGGTGACGCAGCGCAGCAGCGGGCGCGACACCGTGGCGATCAGCGCCGGGTTCCCGTATGCGGCCGACGCGGAGGTGCAGATGGGCGTCGATCAGGCCCAGCTTGCGTTCTACACCGCGGGCCGCTCGGCCTTTGCCCGCGACGGCCGGGCCACCGTGGCGGCGTTCGTGAAGGCGCGGGAAGCGGTCGCGAAGTCGCCGGGTCCGCGCAACACGGCCGTGACTGACACGTTCAGCCTGCGCGGCTTCAGCCCGGCCTACGCTGCGATCAACAAGGCATGTCCCGCCAAGTGAGCACCATCACCGCCCCCACCTCCGACCTGACGGACGCCGAGCGCGCCCGCATCCTGGCGAAGTCTGCCCTGTTCAACCCGCCCCCTGCGCAGTTGCCGGACGGGCGGCGCGACCTCGTGGGCCTCACGCGCGAGGAGCTGGCGGAGGAACTCGCAGGCATCGGCGAGAAGCCGTTCCGCGCCAAGCAGCTTTGGCATTGGATCTACCACCAG
>CAXTUO010000014.1:0-15551 GCA_964247175.1 uncultured Acetobacteraceae bacterium
TGGGGGGCGTTGTACATGGCGGACGCCATCCGCACGGCGCTGCGCGTGCTCCGCGCGGAGGTTTGGTGCTTCTGGCAGCCGGACTGGGGCGTGATCGACACCCGGGACGGCCACCCGCGCCTGTTGCGGCAGTTCTACGCCATCGCGCAATACACCCGCTTCATCCGTCCGGGGTTCACCGTGCTGTCCAGCCAGGGGGACCTGCTCGCGGCCTTGTCGCCGGACGGGCGTCGGCTGGTGCTGGTGGCAACGAACAGGAGCGGAGGGGACACCGTCGAGGACATCGACCTGACCGCATTCCGACGGCCTGGCCTCGTGGTGGCCATCTATCGTACGGCGGAGGACCCGGGCGTCAGCCTGGCCTACGAGGCGGGCCGGGTGAACGACGCCGGCCACCTGCTCGACCGCCAGCCGCCTGGCTCCGTCAGCACCTACGTGATCGACGGGCCGCCGGTCGCCGCGTTGCGGCGTTCCGCGCCGTGACAGCGCCTCGCCGGGGGACGGAGATCCGGGGCAATGCCGGCCGCTCCGGATGGGGTGGGATTCGAACCCACGGTGGGCTTGCACCCACGGCGGTTTTCAAGACCGCTGCCTTAAACCGCTCGGCCACCCATCCACCACGCTTGGCGTCCTCCCTAACCGCTGGCCGGCGGTTTATCAAGGTGCGGCGAAGGGCCGGCGCAGGCCGCCGGGCTGGGATACGCCTGCAATGTTGGAAAGTGTTCCGGAGAGGGTTGAGGATGGCGCGAGCCCGATGGGCAAGGTGCGGCACGCCGGCCGCATTGATGCTGCTGCTCGCGGCGCCGGCGTCGGCCGCGCAGGCCGATGCCTACGACACGCTGTCCCGCCTCATCGGCCATAGCAAAGCCGAGCTGATCCAGCGGTTCGGCCAGCCTGCCGATGCGGTCACGACCATCGACGGGGAGCGCTTGTTCTATGAAACGTTGGACGTGGGCCGGGTCGGCGGCGTGAGCGGGCGGAACACGCGCGCCGGCGGACCCGGCGGTTTCGGCCCGTTCGGCTACTCCTTCCGGTGCAGGACCGAGGTGGTGATCGCGGACGGCCGGGTGCGGGCGTTCAACCGGAGCGGCAATGACTGCCATTAACCTCAAGACAGCGCCGGCCTGGGCGGCAGTGGATGCAGTCCCAGGCACAACTACTCGTAGTTTCGCTTGGCAAGCACGGACATGGCCCACGCAGCACATCGCGCCGCGGACGGGGTGCGCCGGGCCTTGGAACGTACACTCAACGCGGCGCAGGCCCGGCTGGAAATGAGAATGCTAATCATTTACACCATTGCACTCTCGTCTTGACTGCATGGGGCTGGGCCCTAATTGCATGGCCCATGCGCAACTTCTCTGAACTGACGGAACGCGACTTGCTCGCCCTTGCCATCTCCAGCGAGGAGGAGGACGGCCGCGTTTACGCCGACTTCGCCCACGACCTGCGGGAGGAATACCCCGGCAGCGCCCAGATGTTCGCCGACATGGCGGCCGAGGAGAACGAGCACCGCCGCAAGCTGATCGACGTGTTCGCGGAGCGGTTCGGCTCCCACATCCCGCTTGTCCAGCGCCAGGACGTGCGGGGCTGGGTGCAACGCAGGCCGGCCTGGCAGGTGCGCGCCATGGGCATCGAGGCCGTGCGCCGTCACGTGCAGCAGATGGAAAAGGACGCCGGGCGCTTTTATCAGAAAGCGGCGTCCCGGACCTCGGACGCGGGCATCCGCAAGCTGCTCGGCGACCTCGCCGAGGCCGAACTGGCGCACGAGCACACCGCCGGCACCATCGAGCAGAAGCGCCTGCCCGGCGACACCCGCGTGACGGAGGACGACAACGCCCGCAAGCGGTTCGTGCTGCAGGTCATCCAGCCCGGCCTCGTCGGGCTGATGGACGGCTCCGTGTCCACGCTCGCCCCGGTGTTCGCCGCCGCTTTTGCGACCCACAACTCCTGGAACGCTTTCCTGGTGGGCATGGCGGCCTCGCTCGGCGCCGGCATCTCGATGGGGTTCGCGGAAGCGCTGGCGGACGACGGCAAGCTGTCGGGCCGCGGCACGCCGCTGCTGCGCGGCCTGGTCTGCGGCCTGATGACCGTCGCGGGCGGCATCGGCCACACGCTGCCTTACCTGATCCAGGACTTCGTCACCGCGACGGTGCTGGCGGGCATCGTGGTGGTGATCGAGCTGGCGACGATTGCCTGGATCCAGTGGAAGTACATGGACACCCCGCCGCTGTCCGCCGCGGCCAAGGTCATGCTCGGCGGCGCGCTGGTCCTCGCCACCGGCATCCTGATCGGCAGCGCGTAAAGCGGCGGGGCGCTCCGTTCTTGCCGAACCCCCGGATGCCTGCTGAGGTAGGGCGTTCGGAGGAGGCGCCATGCTCACCCTATGCGGCATCGTCATCGTGGTGGCCGGGTTCGTCGCCGGCTTCAACCCGCTGCTGGTCGTCACCGTCGCCGCGGTGGCGACGGGGCTCGCGGCGGGACTCGACATCGTGGCGGTGATTTCGGCGCTCGGCCGCGCCTTTACGCAGAACCGCTACGTCGGCATCGTCTGGCTGGTGCTGCCGGTCATCGGCTTGTTGGAACGCGCCGGGCTGCGAGAGCGGGCGCAGGCGCTGATCGCGCGGTCGCGCCAGGCGACGACGGGCCGGGTGCTGGCGCTGTATTTCGTGGTGCGCCAACTGGCGGCGGCGCTCGGGCTGACCGCGCTGGGCGGCCACGCGCAGATGGTGCGCCCATTGGTCGCGCCGATGGCGGAGGCCGCGGCGGAGCGCCGCTTCGGCGCGATCACCCCGGCGACGCGCTTCCTGATCCGCGCCCACGCCGCCGCTTCCGACAACATCGCGGTGTTCTTCGGCGAGGACATCTTCATCGCCATCGCCTCCATCCTGCTGATCAAAGGCTTCCTGCAAACCAACGGCATCGACGTGGCGCCGCTGCAGCTCAGCGTTTGGGCGATGCCGACCGCGTTGCTGGCGCTGGTGGTGCACGTCGCCCGGCTGGTCCTGCTCGACCGCGAGTTGCAGCGCCAGGCCAAGGCTGTGGAGCGCGTGCCGTGATCACCCTGCCGATGATCTACGTCCTGGCGGGGCTGCTGTTCGCCGCCGTCGCGATCCAGGGGGCACTGGACCGGGCCAACCCGCGCCGGTGGCTCGGCGCCGGGTTCTGGGGGCTGTATGCCTTGAGCTTCCTGGCCGGGTCGTACCTGCCGGACTTCGCCAACGGCGTGCTGGTGATCGGCATGGTGGGGCTGGCGGCGGCCGGGTTGGGCCGCGGGGCGCCGCCCACGGCGACGGCGGAGCAGCGTGCCGAGGGCGCCGCGCGCTTCGGCAACGCCCTGTTCGTGCCGGCGCTGCTGGTCCCAGGCATCACGCTCTTGGGCACGCTGCTGCTGAAGTCGGTGGTGATCGGCGGCCGGCCGTTGATCGACCCGAACCAGGCGACGCTGATCTCGCTGGGGTTGGGGGCCGTCGTGGCGCTTGCCACGGCCATCGTCATGCTGCGCCCGCCGGCGCTGGCGCCGGTGCGGGAAGCGCGGCGGCTGGTTGAAACCATCGGCTGGGCGGCGGTGCTGCCGCAGATGCTGGCGGCGCTCGGCGCGGTGTTCGCCGTGGCGGGGGTGGGCACGGTGATCGCCGGGCTGCTGAACGACTACGTGCCGCTGGACACGCCGCTGCTGGCCGTGACGGCTTACGCGGTGGGCATGGCGCTGTTCACGGCCATCATGGGCAACGCCTACGCCGCCTTCCCCGTGATGACGGCCGCCATCGGCCTGCCGCTGGTGGTGCACAGGTTCGGCGGCGACCCGGCCGTGGTCTGCGCGCTCGGCATGTTGAGCGGGTTCTGCGGCACGCTGGTCACGCCGATGGCCGCCAACTTCAACATCGTGCCGGCGGCGCTGCTGGAACTGCCGGACCGCAACGGCGTGATCCGCGTCCAGGCGCCGACCGCCTTGATCCTTTTGCTCGGGAATATCGTTCTCATGTATCTCCTGGCCTTTCCGCGATGACGCGGCTCACGCCTGACCTCGCCGACCGCTTCGCAGGCACAGCGCTCGGCCATGTCACCCGCGAGTATCCGAACAAGCTCGACCACGTTCTGGCCGGGCCGACGGACGCGAGGGGGCCGCGCGACCTGCATCCGGTGTTCTACGGCAGCTTCGACTGGCATTCCTGCGTGCACGGCTACTGGATGCTGGCCACCTTCTACCGTCGCTTTCCCGCGATGCCGCAGGCGCCGGCCATCCGCGCCCTGTTTGACGAGCACCTGTCACCCGGCCGGGTGGCCGGCGAGTGCGCCTACCTCGACCGTCCCGGCGCGCGGGGGTTCGAGCGCCCCTATGGCTGGGCCTGGCTGCTCAAGCTGGCGTCCGAGCTGGCGCTGCATGAGACGCCGGAAGGGCGGGCTTGGTCCGCCGCTTTGCAGCCGCTCGCCGAAGCCTTTGCCGCGCGGTTCACCGCCTTCCTGCCGCTCGCCACCTACCCGGTGCGCGCCGGCGTGCACAGCAGCACGGCCTTCGCCGTCCGGCTGGCGCTGGACTACCCGGACGCAAACCTCCGCGGGATGCTGACCGATGCCGCCCGGCGCTGGTACATGCACGACGCCGACTGCCAGGCTTGGGAACCCGGCGGCGACGAGTTCCTGTCGCCCGCGCTGATCGAAGCGGAGTGCATGCGTGCCGCTTTGCCGCCCGAAGCGTTCGGCCCCTGGTTCGCCCGCTTCCTGCCGCGGCTGGCGCAGGGGCAGCCGGCGACGCTGCTGACCCCCGCGACCGTCAGCGACCGCAGCGATGGCAAGATCGCCCATCTCGACGGGCTGAACCTCAGCCGCGCCTGGTGCTGGCGCGCGCTGGCCCCTTTCACGCCCGATCCGGACATGGCCCGGCGCACCGCCGCGGCGCACATCGACGCCAGCCTGCCGCATGTCAGCGGCGACTACATGGGCGAGCATTGGCTGGCGAGCTTCGCCGTGCTGGCGCTGGAGGTCGGCTAAAGCCCGGTGCCGCCGTGGCCGGGGTGCAGGCAATGCTCGTGCGAATGGTCGGCGAGCACCTGGATCACGCGGCACGCCCCGACCTTGCCGTGTCCGCAGGCATCCACCATGCGCGCCAGCTCCGCTTCCAGCGCCTGCAGCCGGGCGATGCGGCTGCGCACGGCGCCCAAGTGCTGCCGCGCAATGGCATCGGCCTCGTCGCACGGGCGGTCCGGGTCGTCGGACAGCCGCAGCAGCGCCCGCACGTCGTCCAGCGGGAAGCCCAGCTCGCGCGCATGGCGGATGAAGGCCAGGCGGTGGAGGTGCGCCTGCGTGTAGGCGCGGCGCCCGCCTTCCGTGCGGGCGGGAGGCGGCATGGTGCCGTCCCGCTCGTACCAGCGGATCGTTTCCACCTTGGTGCCGGTCTGCCGGGCCAGATCGCCAATCGCGTAGGTGGCCGCACTCATCATCCGCTCCCTTCGTCCCATCGTGGCGTAATATCGCCTGATATAGTCCTTGCACCTTTAGCGGCTACAGGTCTTATGGGGATGTCCGGTGGCTGGAAGGAAGCATCATGCCGGACGGGACGGACTACGCGGGCGAGACCAGGATCTGGCGCGTCGGCGGCATGGACTGCGCGTCCTGCACCGCGAAGGTCGAGCGAGCCGTGTCCAGGCTGCCCGGCGTGCGGGACGTCCAAGTGAACCTGATGGCGGAAACGCTGACCGCCCGGCTCGGTGGAGGCGACGATCCCGCGGCCGTGACGCGTGCGGTCGGTGCCCTGGGTTATACGGCGGCGCTCTGGGAAGCGCCGGGCGAGGACGCCGCGCCATCCGCCCACGCCAGCCACGATCATTCGGGACACGGTCACGGCCCGCACGAGCATGAGGCCGAGATCGGCGTGTCCTGGTGGCGCACCGGCAAGGCCCGGCTGACGTGGCGCCTGGCTGCGCTGGTTGCCGCCGCCTATGCCGTCTCCCTGCTGCTCCCCGCGGCGGGCGACCGGGTGTTCGCCGCCGCCACCCTGGTTGCCGTGTTCCCCTTCGCACGCCGCGCCTGGACGCTGGCCCGCGCCGGCAGCCCGTTCTCCATCGAGACGCTGATGGCCGTGGCCGCCCTGGGCGCCGTGGCGATCGGCGCTTCGGAGGAAGCGGCTATGGTGGTGCTGCTGTTTGCCGTGGGCGAGATGCTGGAAGGGGTCGCGGCCGGCCAGGCGCGGTCCGGCATCAAGGCCCTGGCCGACCTGATGCCCCGCACGGCGCGGGTCGAGCGCGGCGGCGCGGCGGTGGACCTGCCGGTTGATCAGCTTGCCCTGGGCGACGTCGTGCAGGCCCGGCCCGGCGACCGCATCCCATGCGACGGCGTGATTGTCGAAGGGCAGTCCGCCGTGGACGAAAGCCCCGTCACCGGGGAAAGCGTGCCCGTGGCGCGCGGACCTGGCGACCCCGTCATAGCCGGGTCGGTCAACGCTTCCGCCCTGCTGCGCGTCCGCGTGACGGCGACGGCGGCTGACAACACGCTCAGCCGCATCGTGCAAATGGTGGAAGAGGCGACGGCCAGCCGCGCGCCGACGCAGCGCTTCATTGAGCAGTTCAGCGCCTGGTGGACGCCGGGGGCGATGGCGGTCGCGGCGCTGGTCATCCTGGCGCCGCCCCTGCTGCTCGGCGCCGCGTGGCCGGTTTGGCTGTATCGCGGCCTGGCCGTGCTGCTGATCGCCTGCCCCTGCGCGCTCGTCATCTCCGTGCCGGCGGCCATGGCGTCTGGCCTGTCGGCCGGGGCACGGCGCGGCTTGCTGGTGAAGGGCGGCGCGGCGCTGGAAGCGATTGGCCAGGCGGCGACCGTCGCGTTCGACAAGACGGGCACGCTGACCGCCGGGCGGCCGGCGATGACGGACCTGCTGACCATGAAGGGCGTGGGGAAGGAAACGCTGCTGCGCCTGGCCGCCGGCGTCGAGGCGGGGAGCGCCCATCCGCTCGCCCTCGCCGTTCTGGAAGCGGCCGAGGCCCACGGTATCCAGGCGCCCGCAGCGACCGAGGCGGCCGCAATCCCGGGCCGGGCCGCGACGGCCCTGATCGAAGGCGCACGCATCGCGGTCGGCAGCCCCGCCTACGCCGTGGAGCAGGCTGCGGACCTGTCGGGCTTATCCGACTCCGTCGCCGCCTTTGAGGAAGCAGGCAAGACCGCCGTCGTCGTGCTGCGCGACGGCCGGGCGCTCGGCGTGCTGGCGTTCCGCGACGAACCCCGGGCGGATGCGCGCGGTGCCGTTGCCGCGCTGCGCGGCATGGGCGTGGCCTCGGTCATGCTGACCGGCGACAACGAGCGGACCGGGCGGGCGGTGGCAGGGGCGCTCGGCTTGGAGGTGCGGGCCGGGCTGCTGCCGGAGGGGAAGCTGCGGGAGATCGAGGCGCTCAAAGCGCGCGGCCCCGTCGTCATGGTCGGCGACGGCATCAACGACGCGCCCGCCTTGGCCGCGGCCAGCGTGGGCGTCGCCATGGGCGGAGGCACGGCGGTGGCGTTGGAAACCGCCGACGCCGCGCTGCTGCATGGGCGGGTTTCGGGCGTGGCCGAGCTGGTGGCGCTGTCGCGCGCCACCCTGTCCAACATCCGGCAGAACGTGGCGGTGGCGGTGGGCCTCAAGCTGGTGTTCCTCCTGACCACCCTTGCCGGCGTGACGGGCCTGTGGCCGGCCATCCTCGCCGACACCGGGGCGACCGTGCTGGTCACGTTGAACGCGCTGCGCCTGCTGGGCTGGAAGGCCCCGGGACCGAGGCCATGCTGACGCGCCCCGACCTCGAACGGCTTGACCGCGACGACCCGCTCGCGCCGTTCCGCGGCCGGTTCGCCCTGCCGCCCGGGGTCATCTACCTCGACGGCAACTCGCTCGGGCCGCTGCCGCGTGCGACGGCGGGGCGCGTCGCGGCCCTGGTGACGCGGGAATGGGGAGAGGGGCTGATCCGCAGCTGGAACGACGCCGGCTGGATCGACCTCGCCGCCCGGGTGGCGGACGGGATCGCCCGGCTGGTCGGGGCGCCGCCGGGTAGCGTCGCCGTCGCGGACTCCACCTCCGTCAACCTGTTCAAGCTGCTTGGCGCCGCCCTGACGCTGCGGCCGGGGCGCCGCGTCATCGTGTCGGAGGGTGACAACTTTCCGACCGATCTTTATGTCGCGCAGGGCTTGGCCGCTTTCCTCGGCGGACAACACACGATCCGGCTTGCGGAACCCGGCGGCGTCTTGGACGCGGTCAGCGAAGACACCGCCGTGGTCATGCTGAGCCACGTCAACTACCGGACCGGTGCGATGCACGACATGGCGGCCGTGACCCGCGCGGCGCAGGGGCAGGGCGCGCTGGTGCTGTGGGACCTGGCGCACTCGGCGGGGGCGATGCCGGTCGGTCTCGCGGCGGCCGATGCCGATTTCGCCGTGGGCTGCGGCTACAAGTTCCTCAACGGCGGACCCGGCGCGCCCGCGTTCCTGTACGCCGCGCCCCGCTTGCACGCCGGGCTGCGCCTGCCGATCACGGGATGGCTGGGCCACGCCGCGCCCTTCGCGTTCGAGGCCGAGTACCGCCCGGCGCCCGGCTTGGCCCATGCAACCGTCGGCACGCCCCCGATCCTCAGCCTGGCGGCGCTTGAGGTCGGGGTCGGCCTGGCGCTTGAGGCGCCCCTGTCCGATGTGCGGGCCAAATCGCTCCGCCAGGTGGCCCTGCTGGCGGCGCTGTTCGAGCAGGCCGCGTCCGGCGCATTCCGCCGGGTCACGCCGGAGGACCCGGCGCGGCACGGCAGCCAGCTTTGCCTGTCGCACCCGGATGCCTATGCCATCACGCAGGTGCTGATCGACCGCGGCGTGATCGGCGATTTCCGCGCGCCCGACATCCTGCGGTTCGGCATCACCCCGCTTACCCTCGGTTACGCCGAGCTGTGGGACGCGGCGGCGGCCCTCGGCGCCATCATGGCCGAGGGCGCCTGGCGCGACCCGCGCTTCGCCGTCCGCCGGATGGTCACATAGCAGCTTGCCGGGTCAATCCCCGCCCAGCACGCTTTCCGCCGGGCGGGCCGCATCGGCAACGGGTGCGCTGGCCGTCGCCGCCGGCTTGGCCAGGAACTCCTTGTCGAGCGTGAAGGTGATCGGCCGGCGTTTGCTGCGCTGCTTGGTAAGCAGCCCGCTTTTGGACGCCGCTGCATAAACTGCCGTCTTGGCCCATAGCGACGGGCCGGACACGGTGCGCGTGGGCTTGACCTTCAGCTTATCCCGCAGCAAGCCGTTCGCCCCGTTGACGAACATGCTGCGGCGGATTTCGGGGGTGAAGTACTCGATGGTCATGGACACGCTGAGTTCGTCGGCGTTCTCGATCCGGTGGGGCATGTTGAGCGGCCACTGCGCCATCTCGCCAGGCCGCAGGTCGATGCACTGGGCATAGTCCTCGTACCAACCCTCGTACTTGATGCCGGTCTCGTTGTTGTAGAGGATCACGTCCTCCAGGGTCTGCGGCGTCAGGAACGGCGGCTCCTTCGGGTAAAGATACACGCGCTTGCTCCCGGCGATCTGCCACAGCGTTTGGCCCGCCGTGTCGAAATGGTAGTACACCTGGGCGCGCGGCGAGGAGATCAGGATGCCGTTGATCCGCTTGAACGTCTTGAAGCCGGGGATGCGGCCTTCAAGCTCGCCGAAGATCTCGTCCAGCAGCTTGCCGTATTGCGGGTCGATCTCGTTCACGCGGAGCAGGTTGAGCCAGATCCGGCCGCTGGCGATGGCGTCCATGACCTCCATGCCGCTGAGCTTGCCCATCTCCCCTTCGCGCCACAGCTTGCGCTCGTTCGGGCGTCCGGTCTCGATCAGCATGTAGTTGGACTTCGGCGCGGCCTCGATCAGCCGGGCCAGCGCCGGGCGGCTGAACAGCTCGTGCTGGTGCAGCCGGTGCTTGAGGCGCAGCGGCACGTTGCCCCACAATGCCGAATGCTCCGGCTTCCAGGCGGTGAAGATGGGATCGGTCATAGTGCAGTAAGCTCCAGGGCGGTCCGCGTCGATCCTGCATACACGAAAACGGAGCGGAAGGCGAACGAACTTCCCTGAACCCGATGGTCCGGGCCGGATGCCGGCCACGGCTCATTGCCGGGCGTCCAGCACCCCCTGCGCCCTAACCTTGCGCCGGGGGCGGAAGCATGGATCATCCAACCGAAGACTGGTGATGCCACAACAGGAGAAGGCCATGGACAGGTCGGAGCCGCAGCAGGCGGTCGGCGCGGACCCGGCGGCGCGCGACCTGCGCGCCGAGGCCGGGGCGGTGCTGCAGGTTGAAAAACACGACTACACCGACCTCCGCCCAAACGGCCGGGCGCCAGTGCAAGGCATGGCCGGGTTCGACCCGATCTACACCGACATCGTCGATTACATCATCCGCTGCACCCACCGGATCTGGGACGAGCGGAACATCGGGCTGATCTACACCCACTATGCCCACAACGCCGTGCTGTACTCCTCGATGGGCACCATGCGCTCGCGCGAGGAAGTGGTTCACGACACCTTGCACCGCATCGCCGAGTCCCCGGAGCGGCGGGGCCTGGGCACCCAGGTCATCTGGGGCGGCAACGACGTGGACGGGTTCTACACCTCGCACCTCGTGACCAGCGTCGGCCGGTTCACCCAGCCCGGCCGGTACAACATGCCGGTCGGCCAGACATTCCACTCCCGCGGCATCGCCGACTGCATGGTGTTCCAGAACCGCATCTACCGGGAATGGCTGGTCCACGACACCATCAGCCGGCTGCTGACCCTGGGCGTCGATCCTGACGCGGTGGCGACCAAGATGGCGGCGGAGCAGGCGGCGCGGGGGGCCACGGCGCCGCCGCTCGGCGATTCCGCCCGGCTCCCAGGCCAGGAGCCGCCGGCCGAGCGCATCGACGCCTCAATCGCCGGCACCGAGCCGGAGGCCGAACTGCTGCAACTGCTGCACGAGATCTGGAACTGGCGCATGTTCGGCCGGGTGCGGGAGGCCTATGCGCCGCAGGCGCTATGGCACGGGCCGCGGATGCTCGACCTGCATGGCCCGGCGGCGGTGACGCATCAGCTTCTGAGCTTGCTCGCGATGATCCCGGACGCATCCTGGACGCCGCATCACGTCTGCTCCGTCGATCCATCGAACGAGGGCGGCCGCAAGCTCGCGGTGCGCTGGACCCTGGAAGGGCACCACACCGGCTGGGGCGTGCTGGGCGCGCCCACGGGCAAGCCGTTGATGGTGATGGGCATGTCGCAGTTCCACATGAAAGGCGGGCGCATCGTCGAGGAGTACACGCTTTGGGACGAGCTGGCGCTGCGGGTGCAGCTCAAGCTGCCGCCTGCGTAACATCCGCGCCGCGCCCGGTTGAGGCCCTTGCGGAGCCGGGCCGCCATTGCAACAGTGCGGGCGATGAGCACGACCACATCGACGGCGCCGACTGCGTCCAAGGGCGAGGCGATCTTGCAGGCGCGCGGGATCGTCAAGCGGTTCGGCCATGTCGAGGCGCTGCGCGGCGCGGACTTCGACGCTTATGCCGGCGAGGTCACGGCGCTGATCGGCGACAACGGCGCGGGCAAGAGCACATTGGTGAAAATCCTGTCCGGCGTATATGGGGCGACATCCGGGCAGGTGCTGGTGGACGGCGCGCCGGTGTCGTTCGCCTCGCCGTCCGACGCTCACGCCATCGGCATCGAGACGGTATACCAGGACCTGTCGGTGTGCCCGGACCTCAGCCCCTCGGCCAACATGTACATGGGACGCGAGGCGCTGCGTCCGGGGCTGCTGGGCCGCCTCGGTTTCCTCGACAACGCCACCATGCGGCGCGAAAGCGCGGTCGCGTTCCAGAAGCTGAAGGTCGCGCTCAAGGACATGGACGCGCCGATTGCCAGCCTGTCGGGCGGGCAGCGGCAGAGCGTGGCGATCTGCCGGGCGGCGATGTGGGCCAAGCGCGTCGTGTTCATGGACGAGCCGACGGCGGCGCTCGGCGTCGTGCAGACGGCGCGCACGCTGGACCTGGTGCGCCGCATCCGCGACACCGGCGTCGCGGTCGTGCTGATCAGCCACAACATGCGCGACGTGATCCAGGTGGCGGATACGGTGGAGGTGCTGCGGCTCGGACGGCGGATCGCGTCCATGCGCAACCAGGGCATCACCGTGCCGGACCTCGTGGGCGCGATGACCGGGGCGCTCGACGCCGTGCCGGAAGCCGAGCAGGAGGCGGCGGCATGAGCGGGGACGCGGCGATCCGCGAGCCGGCCGTCGCGGCGGACACGGCCGGGCTGCTGGCGCCGCAGGGGCTGGGCCGCAAGCTCAAGGTGGCGATGTCGTCCTCGCCCTTCTACATGGGCGTCATCCTCCTGCTGCTGGTCGCGTTCTTCTCCTTCCTGCATCCGGCCACCTTTGCCAGCAGCTACAACATCCGCAACATCTTCCTCGATGCCTCCGTGTTGCTGATCCTGGCGGTGGGCACGACATTTATCATGATCGCCGGCGGGTTCGACCTGTCGATCGGGTCGGTGCTGGTGTTCTCGGGCGTGGTCGCGGCGCAGGTGATGCTGCAGTTCGGCACCGACAGCCTGCTGACGGTCGGTCTCGGCTTCGTCGTGGCGCTGGCGTGCGGGGCGGCCTGGGGCGCGTTCAACGGGTTCTGCATTACCCGGCTGCGCGTGTCCGCGCTGATCTCGACGTTGGGGACGATGGGCGCCGCGCTCGGTGCCGCTTACCTGGTCACGGACGGCAACGACATCCGCACCGTGCCGAACGCGCTGATCGCCTTGGGCCATAGCTCGATCGGCGGCGTGCCGTGGCTGGTCATCATCACCGCGGCCGTGTCGGTGATCGGCGGGGTCGTGCTGCACATGACCCGGTTCGGCCGGCACACCTTCCTTGTCGGCTCCAACCCGGAAGGGTCGCGCCGGGCCGGCATCAACGTGTCCGGGCACCTGCTAAAACTGTATGCGCTGAGCGGGCTGCTGGCCGGGTTCGCGGCGATGCTGTCGCTGGGCCGCTTCTCCACCACGACGCTTGAAGGCCACGCGAACGATCCGCTGGAGGCGATCACCGCGGTGGTGCTCGGCGGCACGGCGCTGACCGGCGGGCGCGGCACCATCATCGGCACGGTGGTCGGCGTGTTCATCCCGGCCGTTTTGGCGAATGGCTTCATCATCATGGGAATCCAGCCGTTCTGGCAGATGGTCGTGATCGGTTTCGTCGTCATCGCCGCTGTTTACGCCGACCAGATCAAGCGCCAAAAGGGTGAGCGCCTATGACTGCACCGGATGCCCAGGCCCGTGCCACGACGATGAAGGACGATCCATGCGCCTGACCCTCGCCGCAATGCTCCTGGCCTCCCTGGCGGTGCCGCCCTTGTCCGCGCGGGCCGCCGAGAAGCCCTACAAGATCACCTACATCCAGGGCGTGACGGGCAACCCATTCTATATGTCGGTCGCCTGCGGCGGGGCAGAGGCGGCGAAGCGCCTCGGCGTCACGTTTGAAGCCCAGGGGCCGCAGCAATACACCCCCGCCCTGCAGATGCGCGTGCTGGACGCGGTGATCGCGGCACGGCCCGACGGCATCCTGTTCACCGCCGACGACCCGGTGGCGCTCACCGCGACGCTGCTGGACGCCAAGGAGCGCGGGATCAAGATCCTCTCGATCGATGGCGACGTGAAGGATATGAGCGTTGCGGTGTCCAACATCCAATCCGACAACTTCGACGGCGGCGGGCAGGCGGCCAAGAAGCTGGCCGAACTGATCGGCGACAAGGGCGAGGTGATGGCGCTGATGAACTCGCCCGCCGCGAACGTGTCCCAGCAACGGCTGCTGGGCTTTCAGGAAGAGATCGCCAAGCACCCGAAGATCATGTTCCTCGGCGTGCAGTACAGCAACAACCAGACGGCCAAGGCGGCGTCGATCATCACCTCCACCGTGGCGGCGCATCCGGACCTTGCCGGAGTCTTCACGATCACCACCAACAACACCGAGGGCGCCGCGACGGGCGTGCGCGAAGCGCAGCGCGAGGGCAAGATCGCCATCGTCGGGTTCGACACGTCTGATCCTATCGTCGAGGCGATCCGTAAAGGGATCGTCGCCGCGGACATCGTCCAGTACCCGTACCGCGTCGGTCAGCTCGGCGTGGAGATGATGGCCGCGGCGCTCGACGGGAAGCCTATCGAGCGCCAGGTGCACACGCCGTTTGTGGTAGCCACCCCCGCGAACATCGACGCGCCCGAGGTGCAGAAGTACATCTACCGGACGAACTGCCGATAGGCTTGCCGTGGGCCGGGGCACGGCATCCGGACCGGCCCCGGCACGACCCCTTGCGCCTCAGTCAATCAGCTATGCGTGCCCGGAGCTGCGGTCCGCCCATTCTGGCCGGCTGCGGGACGCTGCGCAGGCGTCGGCGACGCGGTTTGCTGGGCAGGCTTCGGGGTTTCCTGCTGCACCATGCTGCCTGTCTGGTTTTCCGCCCCGTAGGCGTAATTGACCTTGGGTTCCTGCGCCGGAGGCGCCACCGCGTCCGACTCCAGGCCGTAGGCGCGCTTGTAAACCGGCGCCGGTCCCGGGTAGGACACGCCATCGCCGTTTCCAGCGCCATACTGCCAACTGACCTTGGTCGGGGCCGTCCCTGGGTTCACGCCAGTGCATCCGGCCAAAGCGGCCATCGCGGCGACAACAACGAGACTGCGCATCGAAACCCTCCTATATCGAGTGCTGCCGGGTCGGTTTTCCCCCCGGGCATCGTGGAACCGTGGACGCCCGAATTCTGAACTTCCAATGATAATTCATCATGGTGCCGATGAATGGGTTTCATTCCGTCGCATGCGGGAAAGAAGCTGGCGATGACAAACTTCGCGAACATGGACCTGAACCTGCTTCGCGTGTTCGACGCCTTGTTCGAGGAGCGGAGCGTCACGCGGGCAGGAAGCCGGCTGCACGTCACCCAATCCGCCGTGAGTCACGCGCTGGCCCGGCTGCGCGACATCCTGGATGATGAGCTTTTCATCAAAAGCCCGGACGGCATGGCGCCGACCGCCAAAGCGCGGGCGGTCGGGCCGCGCCTGCGCGCCGGGCTGCTGCAGCTTCAGGCAGCCCTCACGGTGGATGCGTTCGATCCGGCGACCGCGGAGCATCATTACACCATCGCCGCCGATGCCTATGCCTGCGCCGTCCTGCTGCCGGGCGTCGTCGGGCGCATCCGCGCCGACGCGCCGGGGGTCGATATCCGGATCACCCCGGGCATCGGGGACGTCGCGGAGGCACTCGACAGCGGGCGGGTCGATCTGGCCATCTCGGGGTATGCCCGGGTGCCCGAACGCCTGGGCCTGCGCGAATTGCTGCGCGACCGGCTGGTCTGGGTGCTGCGCGCCGACCACCCGCTGGCCCAGGCGCCGCTGACGCTGGAGCGCCTGGCCCGCTTGCCGCAGATCGTGCGCGCCCTGACGGACGAGCGCACGGAGGCGATGGACGGCATGGTCGTGGAGCACGGCCTGGAGCGTCGGGTCGCGCAGGACGGCGACGGGGTGCTGACTGATGCGCTGGCCGGCATCGGGCGGCAGCGCCAGGTGCGGCTGACCGTGCCGAGCACCCA
>CAXTUO010000015.1:0-8352 GCA_964247175.1 uncultured Acetobacteraceae bacterium
TGGCTGCCCGGATTGCCGCCGTGGCATCGCTTCCGTCGCCGATTGCCCGACCGAACTTTCGCAAATCGACAAACTTTTCAACGCGGGACGTTATGGGCCAATCGACAATGCCGGAAATGCCGTCGGCCGAAGGTGCAGTCTCACCGGCGTGCGACCCGGCACCACCATTGGCAATGCCAGGTAGGACGGCAGAACGCTGCCGTTCCGTCAGGGATGTGCCTTCAGAAGCAGCCAGCGCCGGGCCGCAGGACCAGCCACAAGCTCCGGACAGGATTCGCAGGCTAACCCGACCATCTATGGAAGGCTCCCCGCGCCCAGCCTCCGCCGGAACGAGCAGGCTACGGGATAGAATAGCAATGGATTTTTGGGTTTGGCTGGCCCAGGCTGCCGCCGGCATGGCCAGCATCGGCAGAAAAAGTAAGAGCTGCAAGATGGAAAGACCGGGCAGAACTCCGTTCATGCAACGGGAAGGCCGATGCCTGCAGACAGACAGAACGCCCAGTGACCGGACAAATTTTTCAACCCACACGTTCGAACTCAAGGCGGCTGACGGCCACGCCGAGCGGACGAAGATCGTTGCCAACGGTTGCCGACACCTTGCCGACATCGAATACCAGGCGGCAATATCCTTCGCTTTCCTCGAAGCACTCAGGTCCGAGCGGGATTTTGGCATCGAACAGGTCGTTCTCACGGGTCAGGAACACGTCAAGGAGCTGACCGTTTGCCCGAACGACTAAAGACTCCGAGTCGGGTGGTCCGCTTCGGCTGAAGCGCATACCGACGACATATCGGCCCTTCGGCTGCAAGGGAACCTCGAGCGTGAACTGCGGCTTCGGGCCTGTCCACCGCCAGACTTGGCCTTCCGCGCTTTCCGGTAAGTACCAGCCCGAGCCTGGCAGTGGCTCACTCAGGTCGAAGGCGAACGAGCCCCGCAGGCGCGGATAGATGCCCTTGGCAACCATTGCCAGCATCAGCCGCTGGCATTCGCGCTGTTCGATCAACTCTCGGCATCGGTCATACAGGACGAGATCAATGTCATTGTACATCCGCAGTAGCTCGATGTCATCCTCGTCAAGGCCAGCCAGATCGGTCCGGCCCTCCGGGGCATCGTTGACCAAGGGAAGGCCGGCAGCCGGATGAAGGCCCATCGCCTCCGACACCTGGCGCAGCAGCAGCCAAAGGTGCTCGACAGTGCCCAGGAACTCGACCTGCCTGGCACGCTGCAGCGCAAGCTCCAAGGTTGCCGGAGCTTCCAGTTCGGCCGCTTCTGCATCGCGGTCGCGGTGCAAGAAGGAGACAACCTGCTTGAACGGCGCCGACGCGCACAGCGCCGCGGCCTGGACGTTTCTCTGCCGGGCCATCAACTTTGGATCGCGGAGCGTCTGCCGTAAGCTAAGATCCTTCGCCATGGCATGGTCGCGATGAAAGCCAGGATCGCGCCTAAGATGCCTCAAGGCGGATAAAGTGCGCAGCAAGGGATCGCGCAGCACCGCGATCGCCTTCGTGCCAGGATGCAGGGCAGCACGCATATTATAGTGAAAGTGACCTTGCACGAGCAGATAGGACGACGGAGGCTCAAGTAGTGCCGCCGCTTCGGGCCACGTGTTTGCTGGACAGACATCACGCGCCGAATACTGCCCGGCCAGATAGGACCGCATGCTCATGCCGGCGGTTTTCGGGATGTGCATGAAAAACAGCGGCTTTCTGGCAGCCATCTCGAATCTGTCCATACCCGGCGCTTTCGCATCTTAATTTGGTAGTGAAATGATAGACCGAAGCGGTGCAGGCTGTCACGATGGCAACGACCAAGTGGAGCCTCCATGAGCAATCGACGCGACAGGAATGCAAACAAGCTGGCCCATCAAGGATTTCGGCTGCCGCAGGAGGCGGCATCCGTGCCGGGTTCTACCTTGGTGGAAAATGAAGCAGGCCGAATCCAGGCATCAGGCGGCCACGTATCCGTCCTGTCCCTGAGCGCGGCGGGGATGGAACAAGGCTACGAAGCGTGGTCAGGCGGAACGTGCTTGGGACTGCTGCGGCAGGTGCAGGCCGAGCCTGTTGACCTGGGCCGCATCAACCGAATCCAGAATGGGTTTTTTGAGGACGGTGACATACTCTGGACGCTGGACGACAAGTCAGGTGATGCCAAGATTGCCCGCAACGCCGCCGAGGAATGGACGCTTGCCGGCCATGGCACAGGCTTCATTCAAGTGACCCGGCCCGGCGCCGCTGCGTCGGCCGTTTATTCCGATCCGCTGGCTGGCGAGTGGCTCCCAGCAATCGAAGGCGAGAACTACCTGTTCGGAGGATGCTTCGGACTGCACCGGGCTACCGGCGAGATCATGCTCGAGTTCGTTGACGCGAAGGGCATGCGGATAACCGGATCGGCCACACCGTTGCAGGCCGCAAAGGTCGGAGGTCGGCGCTTCGAAGACTACGGGGCAGCAACTGCGCCAGGCCGGGCGCCAACCGGCGCAGCCGCCCTCAGATTGCGCGTTACGTTGAAGCAAGAAGCGCATGCAGGAGCCGACGGTTTCCTGTTCATGACGAATCTGTTCCTTGTCCGTAGCACAAAGGAGAGCGTTCCGCTGATATGCCCCAGCCCGGCACTCGATGCCTGCCTTTTCGCGTCCAAAGAGTCGAGACCGATGCTCCTGGAGCTTGCCCTTCCCAGGCCCGCGCTCGATTCGGAAGACCGCACCGTGCTGCGCATCGTCGAGCGGGCCAGCGGAGCGACACTGCCGCCCGGAGAGTTCAACGTGCCTGGGCCACAGCAGATCGCGCTACGGAGTCTCAGGCTAGAGGGAACCGTCCTCGCCGGCGAGCTGGAAGGAAGCGGCGGCAGCAGTGTGGAGACGCTGGTTCTGCTCGTGGACGGCCTGCCGGTGCCGGAAACAGAAACACAAATGCCGGATGTCCCGTCGTTCCGGCTACCCTTGCCGGCCCACCTACTCGATGGGCGGGCCCACGTCCTGCAGGTGCGGACGCAGTCCGGGCACTTGCTCGGCAGCATGTCCGGCGTCGTTCCGGCGCAGCTGACGCCTTGGGAGGCATTGCAGCGCTACGCGGGCATGCCGCTGCCAGCGGCCGAGAGCCCGGCCGCAGCGGACCGCTACCGGAGCCTAGCCACCTCACTGCAGGCAGCCGCGCGGAACCATGGGGAAGACCAGGCGCAGCAGCTCTCAGACGCCCACGCCATCGTGGTCGAAGGCTTCGAACGGCGCCGCACCTATCATGCCCGCCTTGCCTTTCCTGCAGTCGACAGCCCCGACGTGTCGGTGGTGATTCCTGTCCATGACAAGTTCGACGTCACTTACCATTGCCTGGCCAGCCTGATACTCGCATCCAACCAGGCTTCGTTCGAGGTCATCGTCGTGGACGATGCTTCCTCGGACGAGACAACCCGTCTGCGGGACGTCGCGTCCGGTATCAAAGTCGTGCGCAGCGACGCCGGGCTTGGTTTCGTGCGAAGCTGCAACCTTGGCGCCGAAGCCGCCCGCGGCCAGTACGTCGTCATGCTGAACAACGACACGGAACCGACCGCCGGCTGGCTGGACGAACTCATCTTCGCCTTTGAGAACTTCGATGGCGTCGGACTCGCCGGCTCCAAGCTGATCTACGGCGACGGCCGCCTGCAAGAGGCGGGCGGCATTGTCTGGGGGAGCGGCAATCCCTGGAACTACGGGCGTGGTGGAAACGAGCGGGACCCGCGTTACAACTACACGCGCCAGGTGGACTTTGTCTCCGGCGCCGCCATCATGCTGCCGTTGGAGCTATGGCGCTCCCTCGGCGGCTTCACTGAAGATTTCGCCCCTGCCTATTTCGAGGACACCGACCTAGCTTTCAAGGTCCGCGACGCCGGCCGCAAGGTCGTGTTCGTGCCGTCGTCGCGCGTCTACCACTTCGAGGGCATGTCGAACGGTACGGACGTCGCCGCCGGCATCAAGCGATTTCAAGAGGTAAACCGGCCGAAGTTCAAGCGGCGATGGCACCGCCTGTACCGCCAAAACGGCGAGGAGGGGGTCGACGCGGACCTTGCGAAAGATCGAGGCGTGATCGGCCGCGTCCTCTTTGTGGACGCCGAAACGCCGCGCATCGACATGGATGCCGGCAGCTACGCCGCGCTCCAAGAAATCCGAATGATGCAAGGGCTTGGTTATAAGGTGACACTGCTGCCTTCCAACATGGCATACATGGGACGTCATACTGAACACCTGCAGCGGCTGGGCGTAGAGACGGCCTACGCCCCCTTCTACAACAACATACAGGACTTCCTGGATAAGCGCTTGGACGAGTTCGACTTGGTGTACATCACCCGCTACTACGTCGCGGCACCCCTGATCGAACTGATCAGGCGCAGGAACCCGAAGGTGAGGATTGCCTTGTGCCTTGCCGACTTGCATTTCCTACGCGCGACGCGGGAAGCGCTGATGCGCGGCGAAGGGGCCGCTGCGTTTGAGGATATTCGCCGGCAGCGCGATGAGGAACTGGCACTGCTGCGCGCTGCGGATGTCGGCCTTTCCTACAACACAACCGAGATTGCCGTGGTCGAGAGCCACAATGGACCTGAGGGCCGCATGGCCCGCCTGCCCTGGATCATCGACATCCAAAAGCCCGTGCCACCTTTCGCGGCGCGGCGAGACATTGCATTCCTGGGTGGCTACCGGCACATGCCCAACATCGACGCAGTGGAGTTCTTCGTGGCGGAGGTGATGCCGCTTTTGCAGGAACGGCTGCCGGACATGCGCTTCCTTGTCTATGGCAGTAACATGCCAGCCTCGTTCGACCGGCTGGCATCGGACACGGTGATTCTGAAAGGCTTCGTGCGGGACGTGGCGGAGGTGTTTGATAGCTGCCGGGTCTTTGTGGCGCCGCTACGCTTCGGTGCCGGCATCAAAGGAAAAGTGCTGGACAGCATCGCCGCCGGAGTTCCCGCCGTGCTGTCGCCGGTCGCTGTGGAAGGCATTCCCCTTGCGGATGGCACGTCGGTGTCGATCGCGCGGACACCAGGCGAGTGGGCGAGCGCCATCCACTCGCTTTATTCTGAGAAAGCCAAGTGGAACGCCATGTCCAAGGCAGCCCAGGCAATGGGGCGGACAGAGTTCTCTTTCGAGAAAGGACGCGCAGAGATGGGCGAGGTTCTTCATGACCTGGGTCTCATGGTGTCGGACACGAACGAGGCACTGGTGAGTTTTCGGACCCGTCCGAGGAACCCTACCTAAGTCCAGTATCGGCCCTTCTTTCCAACATGTGGAAGGCACTAAGGGCTCAGCCGGGAATAACCGCTCTTTCTCTCTTGCTTTAAGCGTTTGAAAGCGCGCGATTGTCTTTCCTGTCAACTCGAGCACTTGTTTCCGGCTGGGCCCTAAGTGGTGCATCCGCTAAATGAGTGTGACATTCGGTGCGGCTGCGATGCCGAGGCGACGCGGGTTGCGATGCCGGCGCCTGCGGCCCCAGACGAAGGGGTGCTTGTGCGCGTTCCAGTACTCGGTGGCGCGCCGGACGGCGTGCTCGACCTCGGCTCAGGTCTCGAAGCGCCGCCCTTTCAGCGCCAGCGAGCGCAGCACCTTCCACCACGGCTCGATCAGGTTCAGGTAGGCCGCGTATTTGGGGTGGGTTGAGGATACGGACCAGAATCACTCACAAGGTGATCTAGCCAAGAAAAACTAAGCAAAATCAACGAGAGGGCATTTGGAGCCATTGGCCAAAGAGGCTCGGCGACAGCTCCGCTGCCAGCAGATTCACCATGCTGTCCACAAATGGCCTCCCCGACTGCCCGCAAAGAACAACATCTTTTCAATGAGATACAGATGATGTTTTGCTGTCCAGGAAGGAAGACCTTCATGGACGCCATCGAGCTGGAACGCTGCTTCGGCTTGTGGGTGATTTCCGCGCGTATCCTCAACCAACCCCATGTTCGGGTGCACCATGATGGGGATTTCCTGCGGCCCCCCGGACATGGCGAACGGGTTCATGTAGCCCTTGAGCTGGCCGCCGCCGACGATCTGCCCCTGCTGGACGTTGAAGGTGAAACGAGCGTTGGAGTTGGCGCTGGAGCCAAGTATCTTGCGCCGGATCCAAAGCATCTCCTGGTTTTGCGGGATGCGGTAAAAAATTTCTGGATTTTTCCTACATCATTGGTACAATTCTAAAAAGTTGGGATTGTACGGTATGCGTCTCAAAGAAAAGCGCCTCATGCCGGCCGGGGGCAGCCAGCTCCTGTTCGAGTTCGACCTGCCTTCGCTGAAGCCTGACCCGCCCTTCTTCCCACGCTTTCTCCCCACTCCTGCTCCAAAACCACTCACGGCTGCCAAGGCGGTCGCGCTCATTCCTTCTTGGGATGACCTCACAATGCCTCGCCGCCGCACCTTGTGCAGCGCTGTCCGCACCCTTGGCAGGGCGCTCGGCCTCCCACTCGATGCCATCACAATGGATCCCGAGCAGCTTGACCGCGCCCTGGAGGGCGTAACGGGGGCTACAGCCAGGATCCGGTCTAACAGCCTCAGAACCTACAAGAACTCGCTCAGCTATGTGCTGCGCCGCCTGGAGCTCTTGCCCAGCAATCGACCGGAGCTGACAGCGCCCTGGCAAGCCCTCTACGACTCTATCCAGGACCGGTCTATACGAACGGGTCTGCGCCACTTCTTGGTGTTCGTCTCATCCCGTGGCCTCCTGCCAGATCAGGTCAGCCCGGAAACCGTTGTCGCCTACCACGACCACTTGCTGAACCAGCTGCTACGGCGAAAGCCTGACAAGCAGGCCCGCCGCGTCGTGCGTACCTGGAACGACGCGACCGACAAAGTCGACGGCTGGCCGCCAACCCGATTGGCAATGCCGATCAAAACCGTTCGCTTCACGCTGCCCCTGGACCGCTATCCATCCAGTCTCCAGGCCGAGCTGCAAGCCCTTACCGCCCGCTTGTCCGGAGAGGATCAGGTAGGCCTGTTCACAGGCGATGGACCGCCAACACCCCTTTCTCCCAGCACGGTCAAGTCCCGGCGCTACAACATCCGGCAGGCACTCGGCGCTTTGGTCGAACTCGGGTGGGATCCGGCAGCGATCACCAGCCTTTCGATGCTGGTTGAAGAAGCCACCTTCCAGGCCATCCTGGACTTCTATTTCCAACGTGCCCGCGGACAAAAAACCTCTCAGCTGGGCGGCATCGCCAGCGCGTTGATGATTGTCGCCCGCTACCACGCCCGTCTGCCTCAAGGGCGGCTGAGCATCCTGCGCGGCTACGCGAAAAAAGCGATGCCGAAGCGGCGGACGACCATGACGGAGAAAAACGCCGGCCGGCTCAGCCGCCTTGACGATCTGCAAACAGAAGCTCGGCTGGTCTACTTGCCGAAGCAATTGATGAACATAGCTAGAGACTTCCTGAGCAAAGGCCAGCGCCAGCACGCCGGCTGGACCGCTGCGGTCGCAGTCGCGGTGAAGATCCTCTTGTTCTGCCCAATGCGTTCGAAGAACCTTGTCGCATTGCGGATCGGTACCAATTTGGCGCGGCTCGGACGCGATACGGATTGCATCACCCATTTCCGTGTTCCCCGAAGGGACGTCAAGAACAAGCAGGCGATCGAGTGGCCGGTCCATCCGGACACCTCGGACTTCATCCAGACCTATCTCAAGGAATTCCGGCCCCTGCTGCCTTACCCCGACAACGCCTGGTTGTTCCCGGGCAGGGACCAGGGCGACCAACACCGCGACCAGGTGGGTTTGGCGCAGGCGATCAGCCACGCCATCCACAAGCATGTGGGCATCGCGATGAACGTGCATCTCTTCCGCGGCTACGCGGCCAAGGTCCTTCTTGAGGAAAGCCCGGAGGCCACGGACGACCTGCGCCAGCTGCTCGGCCACACGGGACTTGAGACTACCGTCGCCTACTACGTCCACTTCAGGGGCAAGGCCATCGCCAAACGATTCAACAAGATTGTTTTCGCCAAGTACAATTGGGCCGCTCGCCTCCTCGCCGATCCACAGCGGGTGCCAAGCGCCGGACGTATGGCATGAACCCCTATGCCGCCGATCCCGAAAGACGGGCACTGATCCCGGCACTCTGGCCGGCACGCGACCTCGCTGCCTGGGCACAGGCGACAAGCCCCAGCACGAGCCTGTTCAGCGAGGTAGGGTGCGCCAGCCACTGGGGAGAGCCAACGTGCCGCAGCGTCTCACAAAGCTACGGTCGCTGGCTTGGCTTCCTGGAGCGCAGTGGTTGGCTCGACCGGAAGGCTGGCCCGGCCGAGCGGATCACGCCGGACCGTCTGGAAGCCTACTTCCTGCATCTCAAAGCCGGGGGAAACAGGCGGGCAACCATCGTCAAACGTTTCGGCCACCTGGCCATGGCACTGCAGG
>CAXTUO010000015.1:8362-15388 GCA_964247175.1 uncultured Acetobacteraceae bacterium
CGTCCGAACGACATCGACCTCGCCGATTACCTGCCGGACGATCGCCTGGAAAAGCGCCTTTTCGACAGCCGGGTTCTTTTGGATCTGAGCATGGCCCTGTTTGATCGGGGGCTGGCCATGCACAGCGCTGCCCGTCGTCGCAATGCGGTGCGCGACGCCGCTCTCCTTGGCTTGCTGGCGACCTGCGCTCCCCGCCGGAGATCCGTCCACGCGATGGAGGTGGGCCTCCAACTCACCCGGGGCGGCAACACTTACCGGCTGCGCTTCCGCCCAGAGGACATGAAGGCATCTAACGAGCTGGACCATGACCTCCTGGACGCCCTGACGCCGGTGTTCGACCGCTATCTCCAGGTTGAACGATGCGAGCTGCTGGGAATGGCAGGGCATCGGCGGGTTTGGGTAAACCGGACCGGCGCACCGCTTGGGATGCGTGGCATCAGCAAAGCAGTAACGGAACGCACCCGGCGCCATTTGGGCCATGAGCTTGGAATGCAGATCTTCCGGCATTGCCTGACCACCACGGCAGTGCTGGTTTCTCCCCAGGCGGCCTTGGACGTGCCAGTGGTCCTGGGCCACACCCCGGCCGTCTCGCGGCAAAACTACAATCGTGCCACGGCCGTTGCTGCAGCCGGTCGCCATGCCGATCGCATGGTGGAGCGGACCCGCAGGCTTTCGTCGCTGGCCGCGGCCGCTTACAGCTGGCCCAGAGAGGGCTAACGATATGGCCGCTGTATACGGAGTTCCGGACAGTCCCATCTCAATGCCGGGCATCACTCCGACAGCACTTGGCCCGGTGAACCGGCTTTGCTGCCGTCTTGCAGCAGCTCGGCCGGCTCGATGGCAAAGGCTGCGGCCAACTGCTCAAGCACGTCGACGGTGGCGGCATGCTCTTCGCGTTCGATCATGCCAACGTAGTTGCGGTTGAGCCCGGCCCGAGCAGCCAGCTCCTCCTGGGACAGGCGACCGGCACGTCGTAGACGGCGAAGATTCCTGGCAAGCACACCCCGCAGCGTCATGCCGCCAGGGCACCGTGGGGCCTTGCCCTGTGCGACCCAGTATACTAGGTAATCCGGACAACCAGCACCGGAGTACCTTCGATTGCAGCCCCGTGGTGGCCCGGCGATGGGAACCGGGAACAATCGGGAGGCGGGCTTGATCCGAGAGCAAGACTTCGCCGCACGCTGCATCGAACTCTACAAGCAACACGACATGCCGTTCATTGCGAGCCTACTGGGCGCCGCGCCGGTCGAGGTCAGCCGCACCCTGCGCAAGGCCAGGATCGTGACTGACGTCCAGTCGTTCGAGCTGTCCTTCATCGTCGGGAAGATCGGCGCGATGCCGGATCGGGCGATCTCGGAACACCTGGGACTGAGCGCAAGCCAGCTCGACCAAATCCTGCGCCGCCACGGCATTCGGAAGAAGCTGAAAGCAGAGCGCCTGACGCTGGAAGACTGCATCGCCAGGACACGCTGGCTGGTTGAGGAGCACCTGAAGCTCCCGATCGACGACCGGTTGCCGCGGGTCATCACCAATACGCCCTTCACCGGTCATGGATTGTACCCTGTGGTCGCGTTCGCGACCGCCAACAAGGCAAAATGCCCGACCGCCAAGCACTTCAGCGCTTGCGCCTTCCTGATCGGCCAAGCCTACCCGGACCGCTTCAAGCCCTGGCAGTTCCGGCATGCGAAGCAGAACCAGTTCTTTTCCGGCAAGCATGGGCGCAGGAACTTCCTCGACGCCCTGCTGTGGCTGACCGAGACGAAGATGGGCATCACGCGCGAGGCCCTGCCCTACGTCATGGGCAACCACAGCTTCCTGAACACGCGCACCCTGGAAGACTACGGGCTTGCGGCGAATTGGTGGAGGGAGCTCTGGCCCAGCAAGAACGAGATGCTGGAAGCTCTGGCGAAGCGGGCAGGAGTGACACTCACCAGACACCGCGACCAGACAACGGCGCGGGCGCGGGCGCAACTGAAGGCTGTGGGGATAGACGTTGCGGGCTGCTCAGTACCGGGTTGTCCGAACGTCGGCTCGGACGACATCGAGATCCACCACATCGTGCCAAGGGCGACCCGCGTGACCGGTCGCTTCGACCTACACGCCGTCGAGAACCTGGTCCCGCTGTGCCGACCTCACCATGGCATCGCCGGTCGTCTTCGGCCGCCGCCGTCTGTCCTGCGGTCTCCGGCAGACCTGCGGCCGTGGCTCATCCGCAAGCTGGCGGCGACGGCCAGCCCTTCCGGCGCACAGGATGCTGATACAGGGCCGGTGCCGGGTTCACCCTAAGTGTAGGCGCTCGCAATCATCGGCGCTCGTGCTCGCAAACAGCGCCGATTCCTGCTCGGATTTTCTGCCAATGGGGCGGACGTCGTGCTCACATTAGCTGCCACCGTGCTCGCCAACGGAGGATCGTGCTCACGATCCGTGCCAATAACCGAACTAAGGTTGGGATGATGCTGGTGCTCGCCGGGAAGTCGCACATCTGGGCGGGTTTGGCCTCAGCTGCACGGTGAACGCAGTGGCGCAGCCGACCTGCATCCCGCGTCTTTGTTCTCGAAAGCCGTCAAATGCCCAGCGTTTCGGAACAGGGCAGCCGAGAACAGTTCTGAGAAGCGAAAGTGCCTTGATGCGCGGCTCAGGGCAGCGCGCGCCGAAGTTCCTCAGAAATCTGGGCTATCGAGAACGCCCCAGCCGCCTGGCCGACGGTCAAATCTCATTGGCAGCCAATGTGAGCACGATCCTCCGTTGGCGAGCACGGCGTGATGATGGCGAGCACAGTGGCAGGTAACGTGAGCACGACGCCCGCCCCATTGGCAGCGAATCCGAGCAGGAATCCGCTCCGTTTGCGAGCACGACGCCCGATGATTGCAAGCGGCTACACTTAGGGTTTGAAGCAAGCGGATGGCTGAGAGCAGCAAGCCGCCCGTGAGGCGGCCTGCGCCGATGCCATCGCCGACGTCAGTCCACCGGCCTCGCTCCGGCTGATCGACGAAGCAGCCTCTCCCGCCAACAATACTTATCGTCTCTGGACTCATCGTCTGTCCAAAGGTGACCGATGATGGATGCCGGAATCGGATCGTAGCCAGTTCAGCAGTAGAGTTCGAGAGCTGAGGCTTGCACGAGGTCTCACGCAAGAAGAGCTTGCCCACCGTGCCGGACTACACCCGACCTACATTGGAGGGATCGAGCGCGGGGAGCGGAACGTCGGCCTCGATAACGTTCTGAAACTTGCTAGGGCGCTGGAGGAACATCCCTCTTCACTTTTCGCGGGCTTTCCATAGTGGGAAAGTCCAGGGCAACGCAGGTTTCCGGCAAGGCCGCGAGCGGACGTGCCGCCATCCTACAGCTTTTCCTGGACAACTTGGGCAGGAAGGTCACCGGGGAGGAGATACGCGAGGCGGTCACGCAGGCGACCGGGATTTCGGACTACGAGAACTGGCACCAGAGGCTGTCCGAGCTGCGGACAGACCACGGCTACACGATCCTGTCCAAGCGCGACCGGAAGGATTTCAGGCCGGGCGAGTACATGATGCCCACCGCCGAGCGGCGCGCGATCGCCGGGAAGCGGGTCAAGCCGACCAAGGCAACTTGGAAAACGGTGCTCGAACGCGCTGGGCACCGGTGCGAGTGGAAGGAAGGTGGCGAGCCGTGCAACCTGCATGAAGGGGAGCAGGACCCCATCGGCGGAGGCACGGTCAGGCTCACGTCCGACCACAAGACCCCGCACTCGGTGGACCCCAACTCGGACCCGAACGACCCGGACCAATGGCAGGCCCTCTGCGGGCGCCACCAGGTCACGAAGCGGAACTACTGGGACAGCACGACGGGCAAGCTGAACGCCCTCGCCATCGTGCAGGCCGCGCCCGCGACGGAGAAGCGACGAATCTTCAAGATGCTGCTAGACTATCATGATTATGAGATCGACCCAAAAGGGAACATAGTCAAACGATGAGCCCGCAAGCAGCCCTGCGACGTAATCCGGATCCGCCTCGCATCGATTTTCTCGACGCCCAGGACGTTTTCAAGTCGTTCGATAAGGTGGAGCGGCTTGCGCTGCGTCCGAAGCTCACGATGCTGGACCCTTGGTATAACAAGGGCGTGGGCGGCGTGACCAAGGACTACGACCGCTTCATCGAGAACTTGCTTGCAAGGGCATGCGGCATCAGCGAGCACGTCTATCTATGGGGCTTCCCCGAAATCATCGGCCCGTACGTCCGGTCCATCCCAGCCACCCACGAGTTGGTCGCGTGGTTGACCTGGTACTACAAGAACAACCCCTCCGTGATCCGCGGCTGGCGCAGCAGCCAGAATGCGTGCCTCCACATCGCCACGCCCACGGCCCGGCTCTACCCCGAGAACTTCTTGAACAGTGTCCAGTTGGAGCGGCACCGGCAGGGCAAGCTGCGATACATGCCCGGACCGACCAGCGTCATCGAAAGCTCGCTGTTGATCGGATTCGTAGGCAGGAACGAGCAGACCGCCCATCCTGCGCAGAAGCCCGCTGCCGTCTATGACAAGCTCGTCCGGATGGTCACCGCCGAAGACGATCTGATCTTCGACCCGATGTGCGGATCGGGAACGACGGGCGTCGTGGCGCTCATCCGGAACCGGCGCGCGATCCTGGGCGATCAGGAACCAGCGTACGTCGACATTGCGAAGCGACGGCTCCAGCAGGATTATGCGGGTTGGGCCGAGCGACTGGACGAGGTCGGCAACAATCCCGACAAGCCGGGGGCCGGGCGGAAGATCGCAGAACAGAACAACCCGGATCTGTCCGACGACCTGGACTTGCCCGAAGACGTCGTCCCGCTGGACGTGGCGCGCCAGAAGGGGCGTGGACGGCCGCGGAAGGTGCGGATGGATCAGGACTGCCTTGACCTACCCAAGCCACTCACATAGCGGCAACAGCCGCCTAATCTGCGCCTAGCGCGCACCGTCAGGCGCTTGATTGCCCGCCCTGGTACGCCATGAAGGTCCGAGGAGCGCGCCAGGGCGGCCGATAACAGGCTCCCCGCCGCCATAGCCGCCGGTCGCCCGGTTCCGACCAAGAATCCTGCCGTCGAGGCAGCCCCGCGTGGGCACCGGCAGCGCGCCCGAGTGGAAGGCCACGCTGGGATGTCCCGGCCCGCAAAGCCTAACCCAGGCATCCGAAAGACCGGGACCGCAGCAATCGCCGCGGTCCCGTCATGGCGGCTCAGAGCGGCGTGAAGGTGGCTTTGAACCCGTGCGCCAACGCGATCGCCGCAAGGTGGGGCAGCACAGGGTCAGTTAACGACGCACCATCATTGACGGCCTGATCGTTGTTGCCTGTGGCACCCACCTTAGCGCTCGGCACCACCTCGCTCATGTCGAGCTTCACGCCGAGCAGGGCTTCAAGCTGGACAGTGCGGGTCGGGCTATTGCGGCTGAAACCGCGGCGCCAGCCAGCGGGGCCGGAGGGATCGATGTTGAGGTGCTTGGCCACGTCCGTGGCGGAAAGGTCCTTACCCCGCATGGCGGCGTCGACGATGGCGCCGTACTTCGGGAAAATGCAGCGGGGATGGTCGGGATCGAAGCTTTTCATAGGCGTGAACCTCATACGTGGGCGCACGACAATCGTGACCCTTGAACAAGACCCTTAAATCATGTTCAAGAGTCTTGATCAAGGGTCTTTTTTTGCAAAAGGCAGGCCCTAGCCTCCTCGAGGAAAGTTGCTATCTTGACACGAATCCGCCAAGCTACATAGGCAGCAACTGCTACCCGTAATCCGCGCGCGACTTGGTCGCGCGAGGGTCGGGTGGCCGCAGCCCCCTCCGTATCGGGCCAAGCTGCGTAGCCTGGGGTCTTGAGGTCGATTTTTGACCGCGACCGCCCCTAGTGCGGCGCTATGCCCAAAATCTGGGTTATATCAAGTGCGCAACGAGCAGGCGACACCGCATGCCCAGCGAGCCAAATGGCTGGTTGGGGTTGGCGATATCTGTCTGTAGCTTGATCACCGGCATTATTCAGGTCTGGCAAGGCAACCCGCGTCGCCGTCATAGGCGCACGCGGGTGACGCATGTCCGAACCCTGAGGTTGTTTGGGATCAGCTACACGTCGCGTCGTATCAAGACGCACGACACCCGCCAGTCCTAGCTACCCCTCCTTTTTGAAAAGGCCGTTGAGTCGCAACGTGGCATTCCGCGGCAATAATTACATTATCAAAACTAATGTTTTACCGCACCGAAAGTATCAGGAACTTGGAGCTCTCCCGCGCGGCCCACAAAGTCTACCTTCGGGCCATCCAAAATCCTTGCTTTCCGGCCTCAATGGAATCAGCATGTTAGATGGCCCAAAAACTCGGCCAGCAACTCTGCTTCCGGAAGGCGCCCCGATGCCGCTGTACGGCTACGCCCGCGTGAGCTCGATCGATCAGAACCCTACCCTCCAGGTCGAGGCCCTGACGGCGGCCGGGGGTCACGACATAAGGCGGGTGCTGGATTCACGCTAAGCTGAACGCACCGTGAACGGATGGCGGCTTAGGATCCGGCAAGGGTGGCTCGGGTCCGTTTGACGATGCTGGCCACGGTGTTCTTGCTCAGTCCGACCTCGCGTCCGATCAAACGGTAGCTGCGGCCCTGGGCGATGAGGACCAGGACCTTGGGCGCGAGGCGGTCCGACTTCGGCCGCTGCCCGGGCTGGCGGCCCAGCTTCTTCCCACGGGCCTTGGCCGCCGCGATGCCAGAGCGGATACGCTCCTGGATCAGTTCGCGTTCGAACTCGGCGATGCCGGCCAACAAGGTAGCCATCATGCGCCCGTGCGGCGTGGTGAGGTCGAACGTCATACCGTTGAGCGCCACCAGGGACACACGCCTGGTTTCCAGCTCCTTGAGCGTGGCCAGCAAGTCGGTCGTGCTGCGCCCCCAGCGCGACAGCTCCGTCACCAGCACGGCGTCGATCTCGCGCCGTTGCGCCAGCGCCATAACGCGCTTGCGTTCGGCCCGGTCCAGCTTGGACCATGGCAAGGATTCCATCCACGCGTTCACACAAGGACCGCCGCCGCGCCCG
>CAXTUO010000016.1:0-11627 GCA_964247175.1 uncultured Acetobacteraceae bacterium
AGCTCGGACCGCCAGTTCCCCGACAGGTAGAAGCCCATGGTCTTGCCCCACAGCAGGCTGTCCACCACCGTCCAGGGTTCCGGGGCGCCGAGCGGGACGAACTCCGGCGCCGCGAGCCGGCCGCGTGCCGCGATCCAGGCGTTCACCCCCGCCGAGTACGCGTCCAGCATCGCCCGCGTGTCGGCATCAAGCGCCGGCAGGTCGGCCTCCGCGCGCCGGCGCAGCCCGAGCACCCGCATGGTCCGGTCCAGCCGCAGCGTCACGGTCCCGGCGATCTCCGACAGGCGCCCGGACGCGGCCCGGCGCATCAGCTCCATCTGGAACATGCGGTCCCGGGCATGCACGAAGCCGAGCGCCGCCGCGGCATCAAGCTCCGATCCTGCCGCGATGCGCGGAATGCCGTCACCGTCCAAGGTGATCGCGACCGGCGCGGCAAGGCCCGGGATGCGGGCCTGCATGGCGGCAGGCGGCAAGGACAGCCAGAACAAACCTACCACTGCGACGACAGCCAAGGCGAGCAGACCAAGCAGCGTGGCGAACATCGAAGCGAGGACGCGGGCCGCCATGCGCAGCAGAACCCATCCGCCTCCACGCCGCGACGGCAGCACGCCGCGCATCCGTGGCTCTTAATGCAGCCGGGGCGACTTCAGGTGGCTGGCGCGGTCGGTCGAGGTTACGGTGACGGCGGCGGTCTTGCTGCCGCGGCCCAGCCTGACCTGCACCGGCGTGCCGGCCGGGCCGGACGCCCAAACGGCCCGCCACAGCCCCGCGAGGTCCGGCACGTCTTCCCCGTTCACCGACAGGATGCGGTCGCCGGTCCGCACCCCGGCCTGGTCCGCCGGCCCGTTATCCGCAAGCCCGCCGACCACCAGCGCCGAGTCGTCTTCCATGGCATACAAGCCCAGCCACGGCCGGGGCGGCCGGTTGACCCGGCCAAACGACAGCAGGTCGTCAAGGATGGGCCGCAGCAGCTGCACGGGCACCACCATGTTCATGTCCGTCCGTTTGCCGCCCTGCCCCTGCTGCAGGACCAGCGAGCCGATGCCCAGCAGCCGCCCGTCCTGCCCCACCAGCCCGGCGCCGCCCCAGAACGGGTGCGACGGCGCGGTGAAGATGGCATCGTCCAGCAGGTACTCCCAATAGCCCGCGAACTCCTGCCGGCCGGCCACCTTCGCCGCGACGCATTGCCGGCGTCCGCCGGCGGCGGCGAAGATCACCGGCTCGCCCACCCGCGCCTTCTCGCTGTCGCCCAGCTCCATCACCGGCAGGTCGAGCTTGCCGAGCGCCTGCACCACGCCGAACCCTGTATCCTGGTCATAAGCCATCGGGTAGCCGGCGACCGTGCGCCCGTCGGCGGCGGAGAGCCAGATCGTTTCCGCCTCGGTGATCAGGTAGCCGATGGTGAGGAACACGCCGGCCCGGATGTGCACGGCGCTGCCCGCCCGCTCGGTGCCGAGCGTGGACGCGGTGAACGCATCCTCCGGCACGGTCGCGCGGAGCGACACGATGGAGCGCAGCGCGTTCTCAAGGTCGAAGGAGTACTCGGAAGCCTTGGGCTGCAGGCTTGCCGGGATGCTTTGTTCGGTCTTGGGCATTGGTCCCCGTCCGTTGGATCAGCCGTAATTTACCATGATCGTCTTCTTGTGCATGAAGTGCTCCAGCATCGATTCAAGGCTGGCCTCCTTGCCCAGGCCACTGCTCTTCACGCCGCCATAGGACAGGTTGGCCTGCACGACCAGGTTCTGGTTGATCTGCACCAGCCCGGCCTCCAACCGATGCGCCAGGTCGAGGCCCACGCGCAGGTTGTTGGTCCACAAGGATGCCGCGAGGCCGTACTCGGTGCCGTTCGCCGCCGCCAAGGCCTTTTCCGCATCGTCGAACGGGAACACGCAGGTGACGGGGCCGAAGATCTCTTCCTGCACCAGCCGGCTGTCGTCCGGCAGGTCGCTGAAGATGTAGGGCTGGATGAACAGGCCTTTTTTCATGGCCGGGTCGGACGGCATGGCGCTGCACGCGCGGCCGGTGGCGCCGGGCGTCGCCAGGCCTTCTTCGATAAAGCCTTTGACCTTCTTGAACTGGTCCGGGCTGATGATGGTGCCGATGTCGGTCGCCTCGTCCAGCGGGTCGCCCATCCGCATGGCGTCCACCTTGGCCGCCAGCGCGTCCACGAACCGCCCGAAGATCGGGCGCTCCACGTAGATGCGGCTCGCCGCGGTGCAGCTTTGGCCTTGCCGGGTGAAGCGCATGGAGGTGATGGCACCCATCACCGTCTTGTCGAAGTCGCAGTCGGCGAACACGATCATGGGACTCTTGCCGCCCAGCTCCAGCGTGACCGGCACGAGCTTCTCGGCGGCGGCCTTGGACACGATGCGGCCCACTTCGACGCTGCCGGTGAACGTCACCTTGCGCACCAGCGGGTGCGCCACCAGCGGGCCGCCGCACTCCGGCCCGAAGCCCGACAGCATGTTGAAGCAGCCCGGCGGCAGCACGCGGTTCATCAACTCGCAGATGCGCAGCACCGCGAGCGGCGCTTCCTCCGCCGACTTCACGACAACTGTGTTGCCCGCGACCAGGGCCGGCGCCACCTTCAGCGCCATCAGCAGCATCGGCACGTTCCACGGGATGATCGCGCCGACCACGCCCAGCGGCTCGCGCACCGTGACCGACAGCACGTTGGGGGCGAAGGGCACCGTTTCCCCCTTCAGCTCGCCGCCGAGGCCGCCATAGAACTCGAAGATGTCGGCGACTGTTTGCGCCTCCACCCGGCTTTCGGTGCGGAGCGCCTTGCCGGTTTCCAACGCGATCAGCCGGGCCAACTCTTCCACGTGGTCCCGCAGCAAGGCCGCGCACTGCGCCACGGCCGCACCGCGCTTGCGGGCCGGCACCTTGGCCCAGGCCTTCTGCGCGGCGTCCGCGTCCTGCACCGCGGCCTCCACGTCGGCGGCGTCGCCTTCCGCGGCGTGGGCGACCTCAAGCCCGGTGGCCGGGTTCACGACGGCGAAGGTCTTGCCCGAGCGCGCGGGCACGAAGCGCCCGCCGATCAGGTGCTTGCCCGACAGCGCGGTCGCCAAGGCCTGCTGATCGAGCATTGGGGCGTCGGGGGTGGGATGGGGCCGGTCGAGCATCGGGTTTGCCTCGGGATGCAGGGTGCATATAACGCTTTGCCGAGAATGGACCCACCGATGGGCCTGAACAAGGGCGCGGAGACCGATCCAGCATGACCGACTACCCAAGCTCTGGCCACCCAAGCTCTGGCCCCCAACCTTCCGGCCCGCTCGCGGGCTTGACCGTGTTCGACCTCACCCGCGTCCTGGCCGGGCCGACCTGCGTGCAGATGCTGGCGGACCTCGGCGCCGACGTGATCAAGATCGAGAAGCCCGGTTCAGGCGACGACACGCGCGGCTTCGCGCCGCCGTTCATGCCGGGCACCGAGGAAAGCGCCTACTTCGTCGGCGTGAACCGCAACAAGCGCTCGGTCACGCTCGACATCGCGAAACCGGAGGGTCAGGCCATTGCGCTCGACTTGATCGGGCAAAGCGACATCCTGGTGGAGAACTTCAAGGTTGGTGCGCTGGCCAAGTACGGGCTGGGCTACGAGCAGTTGCACGAACGGTTCCCGGGCCTGGTGTACTGCTCGATCACCGGGTTCGGGCAGACCGGGCCGTACGCGCCGCGGCCGGGCTATGACAGCCTGATCCAGGCGATGGGCGGGGTGATGAGCCTGACGGGCGAGCCGGACGGCTTGCCGCAGAAGGTGGGCGTGCCGGTCGCCGACCTGTTCGCCGGGCTGTACGGCTGCATCGGCGTGCTGGCGGCGCTGCGCCACCGGGAAAACACGGGGCAGGGGCAGCAGGTCGATATCGGCATGCTGGACACGCACGTGGCGTGGCTGGCGAACCAGGGCATGAACTACCTGGCGACTGGGGAGAACCCGGTGCGGCTCGGCAACCAGCATCCGAACATCGTGCCCTATCAGGTGTTCCCGACCGCCGATGGCTACCTTGTATTGTCAATCGGCAACGACCCGACGTTCAAGCGGTTCTGCGACGGCTACGGCCTGTCGCATCTGTTGGACGACCCGCGCTTCGCCACCAATGCCGCCCGGGTCGGCAACCGTGCGCTGGTGACGGAAACGCTGACCCCCGTGCTGCGCCAGCACCCGACAGCCCGCTGGGTCGAGGAGCTTGAGGCGCTGAAGATCGGCTGCGGCCCGATCAACACGTTGAAGGAGGTGTTCGCCGACCCGCAGGTGCAGGCGCGCGGCACCGTGATGACGATGCCGCATCCGTCCAGCCGGGATGGCGTGAAGGTGATCGCCAACCCGGTGCGCTTGTCGGACACTCCAGCCGACTACCGCATGGCCCCGCCGACGCTCGGCCAGCATACCGAGGAGGTGCTGGGCACCCGCTTGGGGCTGGCGCCGGAGCGGTTGGCGGAGTTGCGCGCCAAAGGTGTGATATAACGCCGTGACGACCCTAGATGCAGGGAAAGCCGCCGCGGCCCCGGACCCCACAGGACCCTTCATGAACGAGCAGACCCCGCCTTCCAGCCTGCCCCGCTTCTTCTCGGCCGGCCTGGCCGAGACGGACCCGGACCTCGCCGCCGCCATCGGCGCGGAGCTGGCGCGCCAGCAGGACGGCATCGAGCTGATCGCCAGCGAGAACATCGTCTCCGCCGCCGTGCTGGAAGCGCAGGGATCGGTGCTGACCAACAAGTATGCCGAGGGCTACCCCGGGCGCCGCTACTACGGCGGCTGCTTCGAGGTGGACCGCGCGGAAACCTTGGCCATCGACCGTGCCCGGGCGTTGTTCGGCTGCGCCTACGCCAACGTGCAGCCGCATTCCGGCGCGCAGGCCAACCAGGCGGTGTTCCTCGCGCTTCTGCAGCCCGGCGACACCATCCTGGGCATGAGCCTTGCCGCCGGCGGCCACCTGACCCACGGCGCCGCGCCCAACCTGTCGGGCAAGTGGTTCCGCGCCGTCCAGTACGGCGTGCGGCAGGAGGACGGCCTGCTGGACTACGAAGAACTGGAGCGCCTGGCCCGCGCCGAGAAGCCGCGCATGATCATCGCCGGCGGCTCGGCCTACCCGCGCGCCATCGACTTCGCCCGCATCCGCAAGGTGGCGGATGAGGTCGGCGCATGGTTCCTGGTCGATATGGCGCACTATGCCGGGCTGGTGGCGGCGGGCGCATACCCGACGCCGCTGCCGCATGCCCACGTGGTGACGACGACCACGCACAAGACGCTGCGCGGCCCGCGCGGCGGCATGATCCTGTCGAACGACCTGGAGCTCGGCAAGAAGTTCAATTCTGCGGTGTTCCCAGGCTTGCAGGGCGGCCCCTTGATGCACGTGATCGCCGCCAAGGCGGTGGCGTTCGGCGAGGCGCTGCGCCCGGAGTTCCGCACCTACCAGCGCGCGGTGATCGACAATGCCCGGATGCTGGCGGAAACGCTGATGGAGCAGGGCTGCGACATCGTGACCGGCGGCACCGACAGCCACCTGATATTGGTGGATTTGCGGCCCAAGGGCGTGACCGGCAAGGCGGCGGATGCGAGCCTGGAGCGCGCCCACATCACCGCGAACAAGAACGCCATCCCGTTCGACCCGGCGAAGCCCGCCGTCACGTCGGGCATCCGCCTGGGCACCCCCGCCGCCACCACCCGCGGCTTCGGCCTGGCGGAGTTCCGCGAGGTCGGCCTGATGATCAACGAGGTGCTGGACGGCCTTTCGCGTTCCAACGACGGCAGCAACGACCTGGCGGAACAGGCCGTGGCGGCGCGGGTGCAGGCGATGTGCGCGCGCTTCCCGATCTACCCGGGCCTGCTGGCGGGCCACGCCGGACCCTGACAGCCATGCGCTGCCCGTTCTGCGGCAACGACGACACGCAGGTGAAGGACAGCCGGCCCACCGACGACGGGTCGGCAATCCGCCGCCGGCGGTTCTGCGGCGGCTGCGGGCAGCGGTTCACCACCATCGAGCGCGTGCAGCTCCGCGAGCTGACGGTGCTCAAGGCCGATGGCCGCCGGGTGCCGTTCGACCGGGAGAAGCTCGCCCGTTCCATCCGCATCGCGCTGCGCAAGCGCCCGGTGCAGGAGGAACGGCTGGAGCGCATCGTCAACGGCATCGTGCGCCAGTTGGAGGCCACGGGCGAGAACGACATTCCCAGCAAGCAATTGGGCGAGCTGGTGATGGAAACGCTGAAGGAGGTGGACGCGGTCGCCTATGTCCGCTTCGCCAGCGTGTATCGCGACTTCCGCGAAGCAAAGGACTTCGAGGCCTTTTTGGGGTCGCTTGAGGAGCCTACATAGCGCGGATGGGTGATGCGGGCACCATCGACGGAGACGCGGCGGCCGGAGAAGCGGCGGACCGGGAGCACATGCGCGCCGCCCTCGCGCTTGCCCGGCGCGGCCTCGGCAACACCTGGCCGAACCCGGCCGTCGGGTGCGTGCTGGTGCGAAACGGCCGGGTGGTCGGGCGCGGGTGGACCGCGCCGGGTGGGCGGCCCCATGCGGAAACGGTGGCGCTGGCGCAGGCCGGCGGCTTGGCACGTGGCGCCACGGCCTATGTGACTCTGGAGCCGTGCAGCCATTACGGGCGCACCCCGCCTTGCGCCGATGCGTTGGCCGCGTCCGGGGTGGCGCGGGTCGTGGTGGCGTCTGGCGACCCGGACCCGCGGGTGGACGGCCGTGGCATCGCGGCGCTGCGGGCGGCGGGAGTGGATGTCATGGTTGGCCTGATGGCGGAGGAGGCGGAAGCGTTGCAGGCCGGGTTCCTGACGCGAGTTCGCCTGGGCCGGCCCATCGTGACGTTGAAGCTGGCCAGCACCCTCGACGGCCGCATCGCGACGCGCACCGGGGAAAGCCAATGGATCACCGGACCCGAGGCCCGCCGCGCGGCCCATGCGCTGCGCGGGCAGCACGACGCGGTGCTGGCCGGCGTCGGCACCGTGCTGGCGGACGACCCGGAGCTGACCTGCCGCATCGCCGGATATCGGAAGAACCCCGACCTGCGGGTCGTGGTGGACAGCCGGCTCCGCACGCCACCCACGGCGCGCGTGGTAACGGCCGCGGCGGCCGTGCCGACTTGGTTCCTGCATCGCGCCGACGCCGATACGGGCCGGGCAAAGGGGTTGCAGGACGCCGGGGCGCGGCTGATCGAGGTCGAAGGCGCGGGACAGGGCGTGGATCTCGCGGCCGGCTTGCAGGCGTTGGGCGCCGCCGGGCTGACCCGGGTGCTGGTGGAAGGCGGGGCGCAGATCGCGGGCGGGCTGCTGCGCGCCGGGCTGGTGGATCGCATCGCCTGGTTCCACGCGCCCGGCGTGATGGGCGGCGACGGTCTGCCTGCGGCACAGGCCTTCGGCACGGCAGCGCTGCGTGACATGCCGCGGTTCCGGCGGGTGGACTCGCGGCCGGTGGGGAACGACATGCTCACAGAATTCAGCAGGGCCGCCTGATGTTCACCGGGATCGTGACCGGCATGGGCGAGGTGCGCAGCCTGCGGCCCCTCGGCGGCGGCCAGGACATGCGCCTGGTGATCGGCGCGCCCTGGCCGGATACCGGCAGCATCGCCCTGGGCGCGTCCATCGCCTGCGGCGGCTGCTGCCTGACGGCGGTGGAGGTCGGGCCGGACTGGTTCGCGGTGGACGTGTCGGGCGAAACGCTGTCCAAGACCAAGCTGGGCGGCTGGACCGTCGGCAGCCGCATGAACCTGGAACGCTCCCTGCGCCTCGGCGACGAGCTGGGCGGCCACATCGTGTCCGGCCACGTGGACGGCCTGGGCCAGGTGCGGTCGGTGCTGCCGGAAAACGGCTCCTGGCGCGTGCAGGTCGAGGTCCCGCGGGAGCTGTCCCGCTTCATCGCCTCCAAGGGCAGCGTGTCGCTCGACGGGGTGTCGCTGACGGTGAACGAGGTGGCGGATCGCCTGTTCGGCGTCAACGTCATCCCGCATACCTGGGACGTGACCACGCTGGGCCAACTCACGCCCGGCGATGCCGTGCACATCGAGATTGACATGCTGGCGCGCTACGTCGCCCGCCTGGCGGAGGTTTCATGAAGTCTGCGACCCTGTCCGACTACCTGTGCAGCGCCGAAGACCTGATCGAGGAAGCGCGGGCCGGGCGCATGTTCGTCCTGGTGGACGACGAGGACCGCGAGAACGAAGGCGACCTCGTCATCCCCGCACAGTTCGCGACGCCCGACGCCATCAACTTCATGGCCCGGCACGCCCGCGGGCTGATCTGCCTGGCGCTCACCCGCGCCCGGGTGGAACAGCTCGGCCTGCCGCTGATGAGCCAGTCGAACAGCACCCGGCACCACACGGCGTTCACCGTGTCCATCGAGGCGCGGGACGGGGTGACGACCGGGATCTCCGCCGCCGACCGGGCGCTGACGGTCGGGGTCGCGATCAACCCGGAAGCCACCCGCGACCAGATCGTGACGCCGGGCCACGTGTTCCCGCTGATGGCGCGGGACGGCGGCACCCTGGTGCGCGCCGGGCACACGGAGGCGGCGGTGGACATCGCGCGCTTGGCCGGCCTCACGCCCGCCGGGGTGATCTGCGAGATCATGAACGACGACGGCACGATGGCTCGCCTGCCCGACCTCGTCGCCTTTGCCCAGCACCACAACCTCAAGCTCGGCACCATCGCCGACCTGATCGGCCACCGCCGCCGCACCGAGCGCCTGGTGCGCCGGGTCCAGCAGGGCGCGACGCAGCACGCGGAGGGCGGGGAATGGAAGCTGAGCGTTTATGCCAACACGCTTGATTATGCGGAACATTTGGTGCTGACCAAGGGCGATTTTTCCGGGCCGCAGCCGGCGATGGTGCGGATGCATGCGGTGGACCTGGTGAGCGACACGCTCGGCGGGCCGCATTCTTCCGCGCTGCGCGCGTCGATGCGGATGATCGCGGCGGAGGGCCGGGGCGCCGTCGTGCTGATCCGCGACCCAAGGCCGACCGCCGTGTCAGAACGGGTGGGCGCATTGACGGCTGACACCAAACCCCCACCGGTCCTGCGGGACTACGGCATCGGGGCGCAGATCCTGATCGACCTGGGCGTGCGGGACATGATCCTGCTGTCCAACACGCCGCGCACCCTGATCGGCCTCGAAGGCTACGGGTTGAACATCGTCGAGCATCGGCCGATCGCCGGCGTTCCCGCGGAATAAAGGACTGTCTTATGAGCACCATCGACGCGCCCCTGCCCGCGGCCCCGGCCGTGCCGGGTCCGGCGCCCCGTTTGCTGATGGTGCGCGCGCCCTATTATCGCGAAGTCGTGGATGGCATGACGCGCGGCGCCGAGCGCATCCTGTCGGAAGCCGGCGCCACGCATGACGTCCTGGACGTGGCCGGCGCGTTCGAGCTGGCCCAGGCGATCCGGCTGGTGTTGCGCGGGTCCCAGCGGTTCGATGGCTTCATCGCGCTGGGCTGCATCGTCCGGGGGGAGACCGACCATTACGACCATATCTGCCGTGAAAGCATGTCCGGCCTGATGCACGTCGCGCTGCAATACGGGCTGGCGATGGGTACCGGGCTGCTCACCGTGCACGACATCGCCCAGGCGGTCGCCCGGTCCGGCCCGGACGGCCACAACAAGGGTGCCGAGGCCGCGTCGGCGGCGCTGCGGCAGATCGCCGTCGCGCGCCAGATGGGAGCCGCCTGATGGCCCGCCCCGCCCGCCCGCCCAGCCGTCCCCGCACCGCCTCCCGCGTCGCCGCGGTGCAGGCGCTGTTCCAAAGCGAGCAGGGTGGCGAGACGGCGGAAACGGTGATCGAGCAGTTCGTGCGCCACCGCCTCGGCGAGATGCCCGGTCCCGAGCACCTTGGCGGCGGTGGCTTCGAGGAGGGCCGGGTGCCGGACGCGCACGTGCCGCTGTTCCAGCAGATCGTCCGCTCCGCGGTGCTGCAGCAGGACCGGCTGGACGCCCTGATCGCCGACGCCCTGCCGCCGGAGTGGCCCATGGTGCGGCTCGACCCGGTGCTCCGCGCCCTGCTGCGCGCCGGCGGTGCGGAGCTGTCGATGGCCAACGGCCCGCCCGCCCGCGTCGTGATCAACGAGTACTTGGACGTGGCGCACGGCTTCTTCACCGGGGAAGAGCCGCGCATGGTCAACGGGATGCTCGACCGGCTGGCGCGTGAGCTGCGGCCCGGCGATTTCCCGGCGGAGCCGGCCCCGACCCACTGATGCCACGCCGGTCGTCCGACCCGCCGGCCGAGTTCGGGCTGATTGCCCGGCACTTCCGGCCGCTGGCCGGCCCGGGGGCGCTCGACCTGCTGGACGACGCAGCCTTGCTGCCGCCGCCGCCAGGCCGGGAGCTGGTGTTCACGGCGGATGCCATCGTGGCCGGCGTGCACTTCCTTCCCGACGACCCGGCGGACACCGTGGGCGCCAAGCTGCTGCGGGTAAGCCTGTCCGACCTGGCCGCCATGGGGGCGGTGCCCCTGGCCTACCTGATGACCGTCTCCGCGCCGCGGGATACGGACGATGCCTGGTTCGCGGCCTTCGCGTTCGGCCTCTTGCGCGATCAGGCGCGGTTCGGGATCACGCTGCTGGGCGGAGACACCACGGCGACGCCCGGGCCGATGACGCTGTCGCTCACCGCCATCGGCCATGTGGCGCCCGGCGCGGCGCTGCGCCGCCGGGGCGCGGCCGCGGGGGACGAGGTATGGGTGACGGGCACCATTGGCGACGGGGCGCTGGGCCTGCTGGCGCTCCAGGGGCGGGTTCCGGACCCGGACGGCTGGCTGGCCGGCCGCTACCGCTTGCCGCAGCCGCGGCTCGGCCTGGCGCTGCATGGGATCGTCTCGGCCTGCATGGACGTGTCGGACGGCCTGGTGCAGGACCTGGGCCATCTGTGCCGCGCCGCCGGGCTTGGCGCGGTCATCGAGGCCGCACTGGTGCCGCGCTCCCCGGCGGCGCAGGCGGCAGGGGCGGCTTGGCTCAAGACCTGCCTGACCGGCGGCGACGATTACGAGCTGCTGATGGCGGTGCCGCCCCACCATGCCGAGGCCCTCCAGGCGGAAGCCGCGGCCCAAGGGGTGGGCGTGACCCGGATCGGGCGGTTCGAGGCCGGCGGCCAAATTCGGGTCCTGGACGGGGCGGGCGCCGCGATCAGCCTGGACCGGCCAGGCTGGAGCCACTTCTAGCCTACAGCCCCGGCGCGGTCGCGGCGCCGCTGCCGCCCGGCGTGGCCCTGCCGCCGCTGCCCGGCACGCCGCCCGTGCTGAACTTGCCCACGTTGCCCAGCAACTGCTGCAGGAACGACGCTTCGCTGCCCGGAGAAGGCGTGGCGCGGCTCACGACCGCCACGTCCAGGCTGTCGTCCTGGTTCAGGTGCTTCACGTCGCGGAGTACGCCGGCCTGGTCGAACGTCAGCGTCGTCACGTCCTGCGCCGTGATGCCCGGCAGGCGCCCGACCCGGGTACGGGTGGTTTCGCTGACGTAGAGCCACGTGTTGTCGTCGAACGCGCCCTTCGCGGTCGGCGAGCCAAGCAGGGACGTGGCGTCGGCCCGGGTCGATGTCCCCGGCACCAGCTCCTTGATGAGGTCGGCATCGACGTGGTTGCCGCGCAGTTGATGCGGCGCGTCGATGGCGCTGCAGGCAGACAGGGCCAACAGGACGATGAC
>CAXTUO010000016.1:11637-15282 GCA_964247175.1 uncultured Acetobacteraceae bacterium
AGCCGAGGCGGTTCCAAGCATCATTCTGCGGAGTGCGGTTGCACGCAGCAGGCAAAATGATGCGTCTTCAATAATGCCTGCTTGGGGCCGCATTGATCGATCCCGAGGGTAAACCTATCTGGACGCTGGGTGTCATGCCCGCCGGGTTGTGTCAATCTGTGCGGCGCCGGACAGGACGGGTGGGGATCGGATGGCACTCTTGGGTCTGCTTGGGCGTAAGCGGCATGAGCGCGCCGGGTTCGAGCTTTACACCGCTGCCGTCGGGGCCGCCCGCGATCCCTACATCTTCGAGACCCTGGGCGTGCCGGACACGCTGGATGGGCGGTTCGACGTGATCGGGCTTTACGTGTTCCTCGTGGTGCACCGGCTGCACGCCGCCTCCAAGGAAGGGCAGGAGCTGGCGCAGGCCGTGTTCGACGCGATGTTCTCCGACATGGACATCAACCTGCGGGAGATCGGCGTGGGCGACATGACGGTCGGCAAGCGGGTGCGCGCCATGTGGGAAGCGTTCAACGGCCGCTCCGCCGCCTACGCCGCGGCGCTCGACAGCGGCGACGTGATGGCGCTGGCGGGCGCAATCGGCCGCAACGTTTGGCGCGGCCAGGCGCCCCCGGAGTCCGCGCACGCCTTGGCGGCCTTGGCGATGGAGCAGTCCAAGCACCTGGCGGAACAGCCGGTCGAGGCGCTGGTGGCGGGCCGGGTCAGCTTCCGACCGGCACGGGCCACGGAGTGACCCCGGAACTGCACCGTCCAGTCGCGCTGGACCGCGTTGGGCCGCGCGGCTCGACCATCGAGGTCGAGGCGAAACCGGACGAGCTGCCGGCCATCGCGGCCCGGCTGCGCATCCTGGCGCTGGAAAGCCTGCATTGCGTGTTCAAGCTGCGCCGGGTCGGCGCGTCCACGGTGGAGGCGGAAGGCGTGCTGCGCGCCCAAGTGACCGAGACCTGCGTCGTCTCGCTCGACCCGTTCAGCCATGCCGTGCAGGAAGCGTTCACGGTCCACTTCGTGCCGCCCGGCGCGGAGGACGACAACCCGGACCCGGAAGCGGTTGACCAGATCCCCTATACCGGCGGCGCGGCCGACCTCGGGGAAGCGGCGGTGGAGCAGCTTGCCCTCGCGCTTGACCCGTTCCCGCGCAAGCCCGGCGCCATGCTGCCGGACGAGGCGACGGTGGAAACGGCCAGCCCGTTCGCCGCGTTGCGCGCGCGGCAGATACGGGAGTAGGGCGTCGCTTGCAGCCCGGGTGCGGCTCTGCTAGACCGCGCGGCTCGTTATTGACATCATGATACCGGCGCGTCGCATTCTTGCCGCGCGCCTTTTAGCCCGGAGGGGCGCTGTCCCATGGCCGTTCCCAAGAAAAAAACGTCCCCGTCCCGCCGCGGAATGCGCCGCAGCCACGATGCGCTGCGGGTTGAAGCCCATGCCGAGTGCTCCAATTGCGGCGAGCTGAAGCGGCCGCACCACCTTTGCAGCCACTGCGGCCATTACGACGGCCGTGAAGTCGTGGCCGCCGGCAAGGCGCTCAAAGGGGCCGTCCGCGCCTGAGAACGCCGGGCTGGGACGCCCAGCGATGACCGAACCCTTCAATCTCGCCATCGACGCCATGGGCGGCGACCACGCGCCCGACGCGGTGCTGGATGGCATCGCGATTGCGGCGGAGCGGCACCCGTCGGCTCGCTTCCTTCTAGTAGGCGACCAGGCGAGGCTCAGCCCCTTGGTGGCGTCGCGCAAGCGTGTTCAGGCATCGTGCACTGTCCGCCATGCGCCGGAAACCATCTCCAGCGAGATGAAGCCGACCGCGGCCCTGCGGGTGCGCGCTTCCTCCATGCGGGTGGCCATCGACGCGGTGGCGTGCGGTGAAGCGTCGGGCGTGGTGTCGGCCGGCAATACCGGGGCGTTGCTGGCGTTGGCGAAGATCGTGATCAAGGCCTTGCCCGGCATTGACCGCCCGGCCATGGCGGCCATCGGCCCATCGGCGCGTGGCGACGTGGTGATGCTCGACCTCGGCGCCAACGTGCAATGCGACGTGCGCAACCTCGTCGAGTTCGCGGTCATGGGCGACGTGTTCGCCCGCACCGTGCTGGGCTTGCCGGCGCCCACCATCGGGCTGCTGAACGTGGGGTCCGAGGAGCTGAAGGGCGACGACCGCGTGCGCCAAGCGGCCGAGATCCTGCGGACGAGCCACATCGCCCCGCAGTTCCACGGTTTCGTGGAAGGGCATGACATCGCCGCCGGGACCACGGACGTGATCGTGACCGATGGCTTCACCGGCAACGTGGCGCTGAAGACCGGGGAGGGCGCGCTCAAGCTGGTGGGCGACCTGCTGAAGCAGATCTTCCGCAGCAGCCTGGCGGCGCGGCTCGCCTATCTGCTCGCCCGGCCCGGGCTGGACCGGATGCGGCTGTGGCTCGATCCGCGGCGCTACAACGGCGCGGTCATGCTGGGGCTGAACGGCGTCGTGGTGAAATCGCATGGCGGGGCCGATGCGGAAGGGTTCGCCCATGCGCTCGACGTGGCGATGGATATGGTCGTGCACCGCTTCAACGAGCAGATCCGCGACGGCCTGGGACGGATTGAGGCGATGAGGCCGGACAAGGACGGCCCGCCGCTCCTGGCGGCCGTTTAAGCGCCATGGCGCCGCGCAGCGTGATCGCGGGGGTGGGCGGCTACTTGCCGAAGCGGATCGTCTCCAATGACGAGCTGTCCCGCACCATCGACACGACCGACGAGTGGATTCAGGAACGCACCGGCATCAGGCAACGTCACATCGCCGGGCCGACCGAGACCTGCGCGGCCATGGGCGCGCGGGCGGCGGCGGCGGCGCTGGCCCATGCCGGCTGCGGGACGGAGGACGTGGATGCGGTGATCCTGGCGACGGCGACGCCGGACCAGGCGTTTCCCGCCTCCGCGCTCCGGGTGCAGGCGGAGCTTGGCATCACCCGCGGCTTCGGCTTCGACATCTCGGCGGCGTGCAGCGGGTTCATCTACGCGCTGGCGATGGCCGATGCCACCATCCGCACCGGGCAGGCCGCGGGCGTGCTGGTGATCGGCAGCGAGGTGTATTCCCGGATCATGAACTGGGCGGACCGCGGCACCTGCGTGCTGTTCGGCGACGGCGCCGGGGCGGTGTTCGTGCGGCCCGGCACGGAGCGGGACGGCGCGCGCGGCATCCTGTCCACCCATTTGCACGCCCAAGGGACGCTAGGCGACCTGCTGTATGTCGATGGCGCCGTGGGGCAGCCGGAGCGCTCGGGCCAGTTGGTGATGAACGGGCGCGAGGTGTTCCGCCACGCGGTCGCCAAGCTCGCCGCCGTGGTGGACGAGGCGCTGGCGGCGAACGGCCTGGGCCACGCGGACATCGACTGGCTGGTGCCGCACCAGGCGAACCGGCGCATCATCGACGCGATGGGCCGCAAGCTCGACCTGCCGTCTAAGCAGGTGGTGGTCACGGTGGACCGCCACGCCAACACCTCGGCCGCGTCGGTCCCCTTGGCGTTGGCGGAGGCGTGCGGCGACGGGCGGATCAAGCGGGGCGACCTGGTGGTCATGGAGGCCCTGGGCGGCGGCATGACCTGGGGATCCGCCCTCGTCCGCTTTTGAGGCGCGGGCGCAACAGGCTTGTGGATAATTGTTTAAGGTCAGGGT
>CAXTUO010000017.1:0-11759 GCA_964247175.1 uncultured Acetobacteraceae bacterium
TCGGGGGTGCTGACGTGCATCGCGCCCATGCCCATGCCGAAGCGCAGGTCCTTGGTGTCGCGGAACGCACCCTCGATCCGCTTGCGGATGCGCAGGCTGGCCGTGTAGTCGGCATGGCGCGTGGTGCGGCCGTCGATGGCAGAACGGCGCTTCTTGTTGTTCTGCGTGACGTGCGGCGTCACCCCCAGCCGGCGCATCTCGGCGACGAAGTCGTGCGTGTCGTAGCTCTTGTCCGTGCCGAGCGTGATGCGCCCGTCGTCCGGCAACGCCTCGACCATGGCGATGGCGGCCTCGCGCTCCGCCGTGCCCGTGGCCTTGGTGAGGGAGGTGTCCACCACCAGGCCATGGCGGTTCTCCATCAGCACATGCCCCATGTGGCACAGCTTGGCGGCCTGGCCGGCTGCTTTCTTGTAGAGCCGTTCCGAGCGCACCGAGAACAGCGCCTGCAGCAACAAGGCGCGCAACAGCTTCTCCGGCGCGATCGAGTCCCGGCCGCGCGGCGCATACATCCGCTCGAACCGAGCCGACAGCCGCTCCAGTGCCGCGTCCGCCAGCGGGCGGATGGCCCGCAACGGATGGTCCTGCGGCACAAGGGTTTCCGGGCTGACGTAGCTGAACATCGCAGCCGTCTGACAGTCGGCACCACGCATTCGTCCACGTGCTCCGGCTCAACTCAGGCCGGCCATTGAATCAAGTCAGAGCCGGGCTGGGAAGCCAAATTTCCGCAGCCTGCTGGGGGCGATCCTGAAAGGAAGCAGGTGCAAGGCCCGCTCTAGCAATCTGTGCCAGGCGATGGCGACGGGAGTTCCACGGCAAGGTCCGGATCCATGGCGCTGGCAGTACGGCGAAACGTTTCCACCGTGCAATCGAGCACAGCCCTGATGCGGGGCATGTGCCTGATGTTCTCATGCACCGCGAGCCAAACGCCTGCCCCCGGGGGGGGAAGAGGGGACTTCCAGCCGGCGCAGGGCGGGCTCTCGGTCTCCGCGAAAGCGGGGCAGCAGTGCCATTCCTCCTGCCTGCAAGGCAGCCCAGAACAGAGTCTCCCGACTATCCGTCCGGAGCAGGACCTTCGAGCGGCCAGCGACATCCGCGAGCCAGCCTGCTTGTTCGGGAAGCTCGCTTTCGTCCTGCATCGCGATCAAGTGGTGGCCGGCGCAGCCGTCTTTCGGATCAGGGTTGCCGTGCTGGTTGAGGTAGGCGAGGCTTGCATACAGCCCGAAGGCCAGGGTTCCGATGCGCCGAGTCACCAAGCCGTTCTGGTCGAAGCGCCGCAACTGGACAAATATGTCGGCCTCTTGCACGGCGAGGTGCGAAGCTGGCAGGTGCGAGAGCAGCTCCATGCTGATTTCGGGGTAGCGCGTGTAGAGAGCGGCGGCGCACGGCGCGAGGACATGGCTGGCCAACAGCGGGGTGCTGGCAACGCGGACAACTCCGCCCAGCCGCAGATCCAGGCCGCCCACGGCCCGCTCGACGGAGGCCAGCTCCGTCTCGGCCCGCTCGACATGCAGGCGAACCGCCTCGCCTGCAAGCGTAGGCACGTAGCCCTCCGACGTGCGCTGCACCAAACGCACCCCGAGCCTGGCCTCGAGCGAGGCGAGGCGGCGCCCCACGGTGGACTGCGTCACGCGCAAGCGCTTCGCGGCGCCCATCAGGCTTTTTTGCCGGATCACTGCAAGGAAGAAGCGCAGGTCGTCCCAATCCATTCAACTCGCTTTCCTGCAATTTTGCGGCAGCAGATGCAAAATTGGTTGCTTCCCAAGGTGCGGGGAAGCGTCATAGTGCCTGCTGAAGGCTGAGGGCAAGGCGTCTTGGAAGCGTGATCAACATGTCAAGGATATTTCATAGGGAAGCTTGTGGTTGGGACATTGCGCGGCGGTTCATGCCTGCCAGTGGCATGGGACACCGTTCCGCATGCGTCCAAGCGGAGGCGCAAGGTTCCAAGAAGGGTAAGTGCCACGAGTTGCCGTGTCTCGGATGCCGCTAACGCCTGCCGGTCTCCCGCTGGCCGGTTAAGGCCAAAGCAGCTTGCACTGCGATTGCTCAAGCGCGGATACCGTTGGTGAATTCGCCCGATCTAGCACGACGAGCACTGGGATGCTGAGAAAACCTGTCCTCAACGGTGCTGAAGCAGGATGCACGACGCCAGTGACGCCATGAACAAATGGTCAACTCCGAATTTGCCAGCGGCATCTGTGCGTTTGAAGGAAGGAGCGCCAATTGGGTATTCCGATGCTGCCTGACTCGAGCAAGCCTGGGCCGTCGAACGGGCCATCCGAGTTGGATACTCTCCTGCAGGAAAGCGCTGGCCAGTCGGCGCCCCGTGTCTTGCGATGCAGGACCGTTGCCGAGGGGCATTTCCGGCAGTTGAACTACGTCCGAGACCTGCCGGGCTACGCCATCGAGCAGCGGCTGGGACCGGCAGGCGCCGACGCGGTGCCCACGCCCGCGGAAGCGCTGCTGGCCGCACTCGGATCGTGCATCGCGGTAGGCGTTCACGCCAACGCGATCGCACGCGCCATCCCGATCAAGAGCCTGCATCTCGACCTTGAAGCGGAGTTCGATCCCACCGCGGTTTGGGGGGTTGTCAACGTCGATCCGGAGAGGATCGGCTTCAACCTGGTCAGGATCGTTGCGCACATAGAAGCCGACGCGCCGCGCGCCGTGCTTGATGCCCTGCTTTCCCATGTTGTTCTCTGGTCGCCGGTCAGCAACACGATCTACAACCCGGTCCATATCGAAGCGGTTGTTGCCTGAGCAGCTTGTCGCGCTTGGTATGGCGAGGCGATCAAAGTCAGGAAGACCATGCGCCGGCCTGGGTCGGGCAATCACGAGGCATCGCCAGGAATTTTCCTTGCCACCGCGGACAGGCGCCGCCGACGGGACTTCTGCAATGCACTCTCCTTGCCGGTTCCAATCCCGACCGAGGCGCCGACGCATGGAAACGCCGACCGGCGCCGCATGGAAGCGAAGGTGACCGATGGACATCGAAGTCGTTCTGGATGCGGCTGCCGTCATCGGGGAGGCCCCGACTTGGTCGGCCGGGGAAAAGGCGCTGTATTGGATCGACGTCAAGAAGCCGGCCCTGTGTCGCTTCGACCTGGCCATGGGCGGCCACCGGTCCTGGATGCTGACAAGCGACATCGGCGGGTTTGCATTGACCGACGGCATGGCGGGAGCCGTGGTGGCCCTGCGAGAGGGTGTGTTCCGGCTCGAGTTCGCTTCAGGCACCCTGACGCGGCTCGCCCCCCCACCGTTCGACCCGTCGTTGCATCGCTTCAACGAGGGGGCCTGCGACGCTGCGGGACGGTTCTGGATCGGCGTCATGTTCGACCCCTTGCGCTCCGAAGCACAGCCGCAGAAATCGTCTCTGCACAGCTTCACCCTGAAGGATGGCCTGCGGCCGGAGCCTGATGCTGCCGAGTTGCATAACGGCATGGCGTGGAGTCCGGACGGGCGCCTGTTCTACCTGTCCCACAGTCAGCGCCGGGAGATTTTCGCCTACGAGTTCGACGTGGAAGGCGGCCGGATCGGCGCAGGACGGCTTTTCGCCCGGCTGCCCCAGGCGCTGGGCCTGCCGGATGGCGCAGCGGTGGACACCCAGGGCGGCTACTGGTGCGCGCTGCATGGCGCCGGGCGTCTGCGGCGCTACACGGCGGACGGGGCGGTGGATCGCGACATCATGCTTCCAGTGAGCCAGCCGACAATGTGTGCCTTCGGAGGCGACGAGCTGGACATGCTTTACGTGACCAGCGCCACGGACAAGCTCAATGCAGAGCAGCGGCGGCAGCAGCCGCTCGCAGGCGCCCTGCTGCGCCTGCGCCCCGGCGAACGAGGCATTCCCCGGCCGTGCGTGGTGCGATGAGGCCCGGCGCGTCTTGCGATCCGGCACGTGTGATTTGGCCGCAGGGACGTCCATGACTTCGCGCGGGCGCCACGGCATTGCATCCGGGGCGGAGAGGGGATCGATATCGTCATGGATTGATCAGCAGCTTGCAGCCCAACAACTTGGTGCAGAGCGGCTGGGCGCCATGCTCGATTTGGACGATGCGCGGGCTGCGTGGTTCGGCGGGCTGCGGCCCGCAGGGCCGGCTGCGCTCCTTTGCGCGGTCGGCTCGGGTGCATTGGCGGCCCAAGGTGTGGAAACGATGATCGTGCTGTTGTTCCGGATGCTGGCCGCGCTGACGCTGCCCTGCATGGCCGTGACGCTTTGGCTCGAAAATCGGGCAAGGGCGGCGCCTAGGGCGAGTGCGACAGCCGCATCTGGCCCGACAGGACGAGCCGCCGAATGATCCGACCTGCGCGCGCCTAGTTGAGCGCGCTTTCGCTTTTCGCAAACTGCCACGACGGAGAATTCAAAATGGGCAAGATCGTTGTGATCACCGGAGCAGGCGCGGGCGTCGGCCGCGCGACCGTCACCGAGTTTGCCCGGAATGGCTGCGATGTCGCGCTGCTTTCGCGTGATCCGGAGCGGCTGGAAAGCGCTGCCTCGGAGGCGCGCCGCTTCGGTGTCCGCGCCCTGCCCATTCCCACGGACGTCGCCGATGCGGATGCGGTCGAGGCAGCCGCAACGCGCGTCGAGCAGGAGCTCGGCCCCATCGACGTTTGGGTCAACGTCGCGATGGCCACGGTGTTTGCGCCCGTCTCCAAGCTGACGGCCAAGGAAGTTCAACGGGGCACCGACGTGACCTACCTCGGCCAGGTGCACGGCATGATGGCCGCGCTCAAGCGCATGACACCCAGAAACCGCGGCTCGATCGTGAATGTCGGCTCGGCGCTTGCCTACCGCTCGGTGCCGCTGCAGTCCGTTTACTGCGGCGCGAAGTTCGCGATCCGCGGCTTCACCGACGCGCTCCGCTCGGAGATCCTGCACGACAAGCTCGACATCGCGATCAGCATGGTGGACCTGCCGGCGGTCAACACGCCGCAGTTCAGCTGGGCGCTCAACAAGATGGGCAAGAAGGCGCAGCCCGTGCCGCCGATCTTTCAACCGGAAATTCCGGCTCGCGCGATCTACTTCGCCGCCTTCCACCCCCGGCGCCAGACCTGGATCGGCTTCCCGACCGTGAAAGCCATCCTGGCCAACCGCATTGCGCCGGGGCTGATCGACCGCTACCTCGCCAAGGCCGGCTATTCCGGCCAACTCACCGACGAGCCGGCACCGGCCGACGCGCCGAACAACTTATTCCATCCTGTGCCCGGCCCCTACGCCGCGCACGGCCGCTTCGACCAGCGCGCCCGGGATCGAAGCTGGGAAGTGTTCACCAGCCGTCATCGAAACGCCCTGTGGAGCGCGGTTGCCGTAGCAGCCGTTCTCGGGCTGCATCAACTCGCAAAACGCTTGGACATATGAACATGCGCTTCGGAGCTTGCGTTGTTTGGGAAAAGTGAAAAGGCGGTTTGCTGGCCAGGACATTACAGCGACGCGTGGTTCGTCGTCGCTCCCGGATGTTTGGAGGTGGCAGGCTCGAAGCTCTCCGGAAGCCCGAGTGCCGACGACGAGCCGGCGACAGTTTTTGCAGCAGTGTCACCAGCTTGCCCAAGGCAACCAGGCATCAGCCAGCGGCCATGAGCCGGTTGTCTGCCGTTTCGGCATGGGCCCAGCATGGATATCCTGAAGCAGTTGACGATCTGGCTGGCCTCCGGCGTGGAGGCTGCCGCGGCCATGCTGATCGGACTGGCCGCCGTCGAGGCAACGTTGCGCTCGCTGCTGCTGTTCCTGCCAAGCCGCGACCCTGGAGCTGCGGGACGGTACCCTGGATATGCTGCCGGGCCGCATCAGGACGCCAAGGAAGCAGTGCGGCTCCGGCTGGGTCGCTGGCTCGCAGTTGCCCTGGAATTCGAGCTCGCGGCGGACATCCTGCGCACCGCGGTGGCGCCGACCTGGAACGAGATCGGCCAGTTGGCTGCCATCGTCGTGCTGCGCACCGTGCTCAACTACTTTCTCCAGGCTGAGATCGACAAGGCGGAAACGCGCCGCGCCGGCCCGGAGCCTGGGTGACATGCTGGACCCGGCCTCCTGGATCGCCCCGATCGAGTTTGCCGGGGCGTTGCTGATCGTCGGCTACTGCCTTGCCGGGTTGGTCGAGCTGGTGCGGTCGCGGGACCCGGCGGCTGTCAGGCTGCTTGTCATCCAAGGCTCGCTGTGGGGCTTGAGCCTGAAGACGGCGGCCTCCCTGCTCAAGACGATCGAGATCAGGGGCTGGGAACAGATCGCCGCGTTCACGGCCATCCTGGCGCTGCGTACCCTGGTCAAGCGGGTGATGACCTGGGAAGCGGCACGTTTGGAGAGCCGGTCACGCCCACATTCCACAAATCGGAGGTCGCCTCCTGCTTCCCGCTCTTGATGGAAAGCGTCCGAACCGCTCCCTCGCGGCGTTGCCGTGGCCTGCAAGCATAGATTTGCCACGGTTCGCTGCCGCAGCAAGGGCCAGAGAATGGCAGCATCCGGTTGCGTGCAACACGCCTGATGTCTTTCCAGGCAGGAAGAGGGATCCAAGGATGGAAAGCTGCCAAGTTTCAACGAACGCCTCAGCGGCCAGCCCGTTCTCATGAGAAGCGCTTGGGGGCGGCCAGGTTTATGTTTGGACAAGTCACTCTCGTCGATGTCACCGGCCTCGTGATCTACTTCAGCGTCGCACTTCTCCGCACTTCTCATCGTGCGCGGCACGTTGCTGTGAACATTTCAGGACCGCGCATGACTGCTGCTCCCGCGGCCTGGCACTGAAGGCGGACAACCATGGCCACCACCTCCCTGAGTCCGTCGAAAGGGCCGCGCAGCCCAGTGGTCGAGTCTACCCGGCCGCGCCTGCTGCAAGTGCTCGGCCCCGGGCTGATCACCGGCGCCTCGGACGACGACCCTTCCGGCATCGCCACCTACAGCCAGGCCGGGGCGCAGTTCGCCTTCGGCCTGACCTGGACGATGCTGTTCACCTATCCCTTGATGTCGGCGGTGCAGATGGTGGCCGCCCGGCTCGGCCGCACGACGGGCCACGGCATCGCCGGGCTGCTGCGCCGGCACGCGCCGAACTGGCTGCTCCAGTGCGTCGTCGTCCTGCTGCTGGTGGCCAACACGGTCAACCTCGGCGCGGACCTCGGCGCCATGGCGGACGCGACGCGCCTGCTCGCGGGCGGGCCGCACGCGCTGTGGCTCGTGCTGTTCGGCGTCGTCTGCGTGTCGCTCCAGCTCTTTCTGCAGTATGCGCGCTACGTCGCCGTCCTGAAATGGCTGACCCTGGTGCTGTTCGCCTACGTAGCGACGCTGTGCTTCGTCCACGTCCCCTGGGGCGAGGTGGCCGCCTCGCTCGCCGTGCCGCGCCTGCGCTGGGACAAGGAGTACCTGACCACGGTTGTGGCGGTGCTGGGCACCACGATCAGCCCCTACCTGTTCTTCTGGCAGGCCAGCCAGGAGGCCGAGGACCTGCGGGAGGACCCCAGGCGCGACCCGCTGGCCATCGCCCCAGAGCAGGGCGAGCCGGAAATCCGCCGCATCGAGCTCGACACCCTGGTCGGCATGGGCCTGTCCAATGCCATTGCGCTGGCCATCATCGTGACCGCGGCCGCGACGCTGCATGCGAACGGCGTGACCGACGTGCAAACCTCGGCTCAGGCCGCGGAAGCGCTGCGTCCCATCGCGGGGCGCTGGGCTTTCCTGCTGTTCACGCTGGGGGTGGTCGGCACCGGGCTGCTCGCCGTGCCGGTGCTGGCGGGCTCGGCCGCCTACGCGATCGGCGAGGCCCGCAAGTGGCCCGTGGGCCTCGCGCGGCAGGTCATGGAGGCCAAGGCGTTCTACGCGACGGTGACGGTTGCCACGATCCTGGGCGTGGTCATGAACTTCACCCCGCTCAATCCTATCAAGACCCTTTACTGGAGCGCGGTGGTCAACGGCATCGTCGCTGTGCCGGTCATGGCAGTGATGATGGTACTCGCTTCGCGGCCGCGCATCATGGGCGCCTTCGCAATCGGTCCCATGCTCAAGGTGCTCGGCTGGGTGGCGACCGTCGCAATGGGCGCGGCAGCGGCGGCGATGATCGTGACAACATTCGCCTGAGCATGGCAAGCATCGTCATCTGCTTCAGCTTTGTTTCCGCTTACGGGCATCCGACAACAAATGCGAATTTGGGCTGATCTTGATGGATTTGGAAAGCGATGGAGGCCGGGCGCCGTCAGGGAGGGCCTGTGTGGGACGGGGCCAGCAAGGTCGGCGGAAGCCGCGCCGCACTTGAATGGCGTCACCCTGACCCTCTGCATGCCGTTCTCCATGACGGCCACGGTGTCCGACCGGCGCGGCGTCGTGCTGGCGCGCAGCGCGGAAGCGAGACGATACGTCGGCACGACGCTGCCGTCAGCAGGGCGGGCACCGACCGAGAGCGGCCGGGAGGGCTGGGTGCGGACGACGGACATCGCGGGTGTGCCCGTCGTGCTGGCTTTCACGCGCTCCGCGGTCGCGGGCTGGACAGCGGCGGTGTTCACGCCCGAGGCGGTGTTCGAGGCGCCTCTGCGCCGCTCCCTATGGGTATCGGCGGCCCTCGGCGCCCTGCTTGCCGCACTTGCGGCCACGCTCGCCGTCGTCTTCGCGCGCGGCATCGCCCGGCCAATTGCAGCCTTGACCGACATAGCGGCCCAGAATGGAGGCACCGGCGTCGCGAGTTCCGCGACGCCGGTGCGCGAGGTGAACGAGGTCGGCCAGGCCCTGGCAGCGGCGAGGAGGGCATCCATGCAGCGGGAGCAGGAGCGAGAGGACCTGCTGCTGACGCTGGACCGCGCGCAGGTCCTGATCCGCAATCCCGACGGCACGATCACTGTCTGGACCTCGGGCGTCGAGCAGCTCTACGGGTGGACCCGGGCCGAGGCCGTCGGACGCCTATGGCACGAGCTGCTGCGCACGAAGTTCCCGCGCCCACTGCCCGAGATCGAGACGGAGCTGCTGGCGCGCGGCGAGTGGCAGGGCGAGCTGCACAACTGCCGCCGCGACGGCACGGAGGTGGTGGTGGCGAGCCGCTGGGCGTTGCGGCGCCGAGCTGACGGCGAGCCACTGGCGGTTGCGGAGTCATTCAACGACATTACCGGCCTGCGTGCGGCCGAGGCGGAATTGCGGCACAGCCGCGATCTGCTGGCCTCTGTCGTCAGCGGCAGCGCGGATCCGATCTTCGCCAAGGCGTTCGGCTGCGTGCTGCTCGATCTGCGCATGCCCGGCATGGACGGCCTCGCGGTGCAGCGGGAGATGGCCGCGCGAGGGATCAAGCTGCCGGTCGTCGTTGTCACCGCGCACGGCGACGTGGCCCTCGCGGTGCAGGCGATGAAGGCGGGCGCCTGCGACTTCATCGAGAAGCCCTACGACGCCGACGTGATCCTGCAGGCGGCGGAAGCAGCGCTCGCGCGCGGCGACGAGGAGCGGGCGCGGGCCAGGGACGCTGAAGAGGCCGCCTCGCGCGTCGCGGCGCTCACGCCGCGAGAGGCGGAGGTGCTGCAGGGCTTGGTCGCCGGGCAGTCAAACAAGGTCATCGCCTTCGACCTGGGCGTGAGCCCTCGCACGGTCGAAGTCCACCGGGCCAACCTGATGGCCAAGCTGGGCGCCCGCAACCTTTCCGAAGCCGTGCGCATCGCGCTGTCGGCCGGCCTCAGGGCGGGTCGCGTCGGTGGCTGACCCCCGGCCCAGAGTTTCTGTCCCTATCGGTTCTCGACGAGACGCCCTTTGAACACCTTCCGCATTGTGCCCCACCTCCTCGCGCTCGCCGCCTACGCCCTTGCCGTCCCGATCGGCGGAGACCGCGAGAAGGCCGAGCCCAGCGCCGGCCTGCGCACCTTCCCCTTGGTCGCCCCCGCCGCGTGCGGCTTCGTGCAGGCGACGGAGGCGCTGCTCGTGGGCCATCCTGACGGTGCCGCCCGCATCATCGAGGGGGTGATCACCGGGATCGGGCTCGTCGGCAGCGGCGCCATCGCCAAGCACGGCACTTCCGTGCTCGGCACGGCCACGGCCGCCAGCTTGTGGGCCACCAGGGCGATTAGGGTGTCGGTCGGTCTGGGCGCCTACTACCTCGCCGTGGCGCTCAGTTTCCTCATCCTCCTAACGTTGCGCTTCGTTATCCCACACGAGGAGGGGAGCCAGGATCCCGGAAAGGCGGAACCGTGACCTCGACGGACGAACCCGGCGGAGGGCGGGCTGCCGCCTTCGAGAGCGTGGCCGCCACGCTGCGCTGGACGGTGATCGGCGCCTTGCTTCTGCTGCTCCTGTGGCTGCTCGCGGACGTGTGCCTGCTGATATTCGCCGCCGCGCTGATCGCGGTCGTGCTACGTGGCCTGGCCGATTGGATCGGCGCCATGCTCGGGATCAGCTCCGGCTGGTCGTTGGCGCTGGTCGTCGTTGGCCTGGCGCTGCTCGCGTCGTCGTTCGTCTGGTGGCGCGGTCCGGCCGCGCTGGGCGAGGTCGGCCAGCTCCGCAGCCAGTTGGGCGAGCGGCTGGACAGCCTGCGGCACCTCGTGGAGCAGAGCGGTTGGGGGCGCGCGGCCCTGGGTCGATTCGGGGCCTACCTGTCCGGTTCGGAAGGCGTGATCGCTGGGGCGATGGCTGGGGTTGCGACCTCCACGCTCGGCGCGCTCGGCAGCTTGGTCGTGCTGCTGGCCACCGCGCTCTACTTTGCCAGCTCGCCGCAGCTCTATGTGGACGGCGCGGTGCGCCTGCTGCCGCCGCGCATGCGCGGGCGCGGCCGGGACGTGATGCGCGCGTTCGGCGAGACGCTCGACCGATGGTTCGCAGGCCAGGCGGTGGACATGGCCGTGGTAGGGGGGCTGAGTTGGGCCGGGCTGGCAGCCCTGGGCGTGCCACTCGCCCCGACCCTGGCCCTGATCGCAGCCTTGTGCAACTTCGTGCCGTTCATCGGCGCCTTGGCAGGCGCGGTGTCGGCGGTGCTGGTGGCGCTCGGCCGTGGGACGAACCAGGCCCTGTGGGTGGCGGGCCTGTTCCTGGCCATCCAAATGTTTGAGGGCAACGTCATCGCGCCGCTCGTGCAGCGGCGCGCGGTGCAGCTGCCTCCGGCGTTGACGATCCTGTCGCAAACCGTGCTCGGCACCTTGTTCGGGCTGATGGGCCTGATCCTGGCGACACCGCTCACGGCGACCGGGATGGTGGTGGTGCGCATGGTCTACGTCGAGGGCGTGCTGGAGAAGCGCGGCAGCCGCAATGGGTGCGTGGCAGAGCCATGACCCAAGCCTCTGCTGCCTGCGCCTGTTACGCTCGAACGGGCGGCGGCGAGCTACGGAGGCGCCGATGGACCAAGCGGATGCTCCCAGCATGACCAAAAGATCGGAAACCGGATCGCAGTGCATCAGGGAATGTACTCATGTCTTTACACCGCAAACCCTTCGAGGCTCCGGCACTCAGCCCTGGGAGGACCTGCTATGGGCGACCCGATGGGGAGCCAGAAACAGCCGGCTTCGGCCGGCAGCGCTGTGAGCGTTGCTGCCCGGCACGCGCGCCGTGACCTGACCCGGCGCGCCGGCCCGGCGGAGCATCGCAGGGCCGGCACGGCCGCCGTTTCCGAAACTGCAGCGGGGCCAGCATGACCGGAGGCGGCACCCCGGACAGCCACGAGCAAGGCGGGCTGGCCGCGCTCAAGCTGCCCATTGCATTGCTGGCCGTCGTACCCGTCGCGCCTGTCCTCGCCTACCTCACAGGCCTGCCGCCGGCCTGGGTATTCGTCTCGGGCGCGCTGGGGGTGGCGGTGCTGGCCGACTGGGTGCGCCGGTCCACGGTGCAGTTG
>CAXTUO010000017.1:11769-15081 GCA_964247175.1 uncultured Acetobacteraceae bacterium
GGCCGAGCACGTCGGCCCGGCCGTCGGCGGTTTGCTGACCAACAGCTTCGGCAGCGTCGCGGAGGTCATCCTGGCGATGTTCGTGCTGATGGAAGGCAAGACCGAGGTGGTGCGGGCGCAGATCACCGGCTCAATCATCGGCACGAGCCTGCTGGGCCTCGGCCTGGCGGTCGTGGTGGGCGGGATCGGGCGGGACCGGCAGCACTTCAAGCGCGAGCGCGCCGGGCAGTTGTCGAGCATGCTCATCCTCGTCGTGATCGCCCTGCTGCTGCCGGCGGTGTTCGACCTCACGGAACGTAGCGTGACCGGGCCGCAGCAGCTTGCCATCACCGACGAGCAGCTCAGCATCGGGGTCTCGGTCGTGCTGCTGGCTCTGTATGGGGCGAACCTGGTCTATACGCTCGTCACCCACCGCGGCGTGTTCGCGTCCGAGGAGTCCCACACGGAGGGCGGACGAGGCGCATGGCCGCTCTGGGCCGCGGCCGTGGTGCTGGTGGGGGCGACGGCAGCCATCGCGCTGGAGGCGGAACTGGTGTCCGGCGCGCTGGAGGGGACGTCCGGCTCTCTCGGCCTCACGCCCGTCTTTATGGGCGTCATCGTGCTGGCCCTGGTCGGCACGGCGGCCGACCTGTTCGCCGCGGCCTGGTTCGCCCGGCAGGACAAGATGGGGCTGGCGATCAGCATCTGCATCGGCTCGGCGATCCAGGTCGCCCTGGTCGTCGCGCCGCTGCTCGTGCTGGTGTCCTGGGCACTTGGCAAGCCGATGACCCTTGTGTTCGGCAGCCCGCTGAACCTGTTCGGCGTCGCCGGCGCGGTGTTCATCGTCAACGCGATCGCGAGCGACGGCGAGACGACCTGGTTCGAGGGCGTGCTGCTGGTCGGAGTCTATGTCCTGCTCGGCCTGGCCTTCTTCTTTTTGGGTTGACGATGCCGGCACAGGACCAGGCTGGCCCGGCATGGCGGCTTTTCTCTTGCGGGCCGCCCGATGGGGGACTGCTGCCGCTCGCAATTGCTGGGCTGACCGCCACGGCGCTGCCGGCGTGGCCGACCGATCTCTGGTGTGTGCGCCTCCTCGACTTCCCGCGGCTCCAGTTCTTGAGCATGGCCCTGGTCGGGCTATTGCCGGCTGCCTGCCGGCGGCTGTGGCGGGGAACGGGCCTGGGTGGGCGCGTGCATGGCGGCAGTGTTCACGCGGCGGGGCCTGGAACGCCGCCCTGCTTTGGCCCTGCCTCGTTCCCTGCTTGCGGCTTGGCCGCCACCTCAGATTGCAGGGGGATCGTGCGATCCCAGCGACCGGCTGCGGCTGCTCTCGGTCAATGTCCAACGGTTGGACATGCGCGATAGGCTCTGCCGACCAGGCAGGGTCCGACGCCGGGGTGGACGATTGGTTTTGGCGTGGTTCACAAAGCATGATCCGTGCTGTCAGGGTGAATGCCTGCTCGCTGCGGGAAGGACAGGGTGAAGCCGACCCTCGCCTTGTGCGTTGGACCATCTGAAGCCGGCTTTCACCGGTCCGGGGGCAAGCGTGGGGAGGCAAGCTTGGTGGATAGGTGGCGTGGCAACCCTGGTCGTCCTGCCAGTCCTCGCTATTGCCGCCGCCGCCGTCTTGCTGGACCCGAATGACTACAAGGCCGCGATCACGGAAGCCGTGCAGGATGCGACGGGACGGACGCTGAGCCTGAACGGCCCTCTGCGCCTCAGCCGTTCGCTATGGCCCACCATCGAGGTCAACGACGCCACCTTGGCCAACCTGCCCGGCGGCACCCGCCCGGACATGGCCCGGGCCGAACGGATCGAAGCACAACTCTCGCTCCCGGCACTGCTCTGGCGCCGGATCGAGATCGTCAAGCTGACGCTGGTGGGACCGAACATCCTGTTCGAGCAGGTAGGCGGCAAGCCGAACTGGGTGTTCAGCCCACCCGCGCCGGCAGGTGGCGCACCCGCGGCCGCAGCACCCGCCTCGGCGCCTCGCTCCTTTCAGCTGCGCATTCGCAACGTCCATGTGCGCGACGGGATGGTGACGTGGCGGCTTCCGGCACGTACGAAGGTCGTGGGAGTGCGGTCACTCGACCTGCGGCACCAAACGGATGACGGCCCGCTCGCCATGCAAGCCACCCTCGTCTACTCGGACAACCAGCCGTTCAGATTGGACGTTTCGGCGCAGCCGACGACCGGCGTCGCCGGACCATGGGCCGTGCGGCTGCAGTTCGCTGCTTTCGACACCACCGCATCAGCCAAGGGCACGATGAGCGTGGCTGGCGACTACGATCTGCAGGTCGATGCTGCAACGGGTGCTTTGGAAAAGCTGAATGCCCTGCTGCCGGAGATGCGGCTGCCTGCGGTCCACCAGGCAACCCTGTCCACGCATCTGATGAACGGCCGCGTTCCGGGTGACCTTCCGGTCATCGGCGCAACCCGGCTGCACTTCGAGGATGCAGACCTGCGGGATCGTATCGGCGGTTTGCGGCTGGGCGTCGTCGATGTGTCGTTGGCGGCCGCGGGCGGCCTGGCGACGCTGGCAGGTGACGGCCAGTTCGCTGGCCAGCCGTTCAGGGTGAAAGGCACGTTGGGCGTGCCGACCCACCTCGACGAACGGGTGAGCGTCCCCGTGGATCTTGAAACCCTTGCGGCATCGAACGGGGCTAAGGACAAGCAGGGCAGCCTTGCCCTGAAGGGCAGCCTGACGCTGGACAGGCTTCGCTTCGGCGGCCTGGACGCTGTGGCGGCGTTGCGCACGCCGGCGCTGGCCTCACTCCTGCCGGTGCTGGCCCAGCGGCTGCCGGCGCTGACGGACATGCGGTTCGACGGGCACCTGTCCATCCCGGCCGATGCGGGGTCGGTGGACTTCGAAGATGCGAAGCTGCTCTCCCGCCAGGGTGACATCGCCGGAAACGGCACGGTCGGCCTCGGTGCCGCCGTTGCGCTGAAGGCCCGGTTGCGATCCGCCAAGCTCGACATGGATGCGATGCTGGAAGGGTTCGGCGTGGACCTGACGGCGCCTGCGGCTCCGGCAGACAAGACCGGGCCAGTGATTCCCGACACTCCGCTGCCCTGGGCGGCCCTGCGCGGCCCCGCCATTGACCTGACGGGCAGCGTTGGCGCCCTGACGTTCCGCAACCAGGTTTGGCCGCAGGTGGACCTCGCGTTGCAGCTCAAGGGCGGGCGGTTGCAGGTCGCCTCCCTGAAGCTGCCGCTGCAGGCCGGGCCGGTCGAGCTTTCGATGACGGCCGACGCTTCGGCCCACGCCCTGCCGGTCAGTCTTTCGGTTCGTGCCCCAGGCATCCCGCTGGCCCTCGTTGCCCAATACGCCGG